>JAYVIS010000145.1:0-14808 GCA_043769975.1 Bacteroidota bacterium | reverse complement strand
GCGCTAAGTAAATTACATTTTATTATTTGAAAGTCGGACACGCTAAACTGTCCGACTTTTTTTTGTAAAAATATAGCGTTTAGATTTGGTTATTTTTTTTGTTTAAGAATTGAACCCATCGCAAACATTAGTAATGGTGCGGTAGGTTTTGGCGAAATAGTGCGAAATACAATTTTTTTGGTGGAAGTGCGAAAGCTTTTTGTGGGAGAAAAGAATTGGATTTGGTATTTCGCCTTGAATTCTTTTGTTTCTTTTCTTTTTTCAAGAAAGAAAAGAAAAAGAAATAATGATAATTGAATGAACTCTAATAAAAAGATTTATTTTTTTATGGAATAAATTAAAAACTGTCATCTAAATAGAAATCTTTAAAATTCTATTTTATGAAACGTCTAATCATCATCGCGCTTTGCCTAAATATATTTAACGCAAAAGCTACAGAAACAGAAAAACTTTTAAAATCAAAACCTGATAAAATTGTTGTTTATACGCAAGGAGCGCAGGTTCATAGGTCAACAAGTGTTAACTTAGTCGCTGGTCAAAACACCATTATTTTTACTGGATTAGAAAGTTGCATTAATACAGCAGCAATTCAAGCATCTGGTAATGGAAATTTTATTATTGCTGATATTCAGCATCAGGTTTATTACCCAGAAGTTGTGAAGGCAAAATTAAATGGTGATGTGCGTTATAAAAAATTGATTAAAAATATTACAGATAGTATTCAGGAAATTAATTACTTGATAGAAGATCTTCATTCAAAATCAGATGCGCTTACAACGGAAAAAGCAGTGTTATTAAATTATAGTTTATATAAAGGACAAAATAAAAAAGACAGCATGGCTTATTTAAAAGATGGCTTATCGTTTTTAAGAGAAAAGCTTTATAATATTAATTCTGAGCAAATTAAAATAAAACGTGAAAAAGAAAAATTAGATGCTAAGGTTAGAACTTTAAACGAACGCATTACAAGTATTGGTAATGAGCTTTCAAATCAAAACCAAGGAGAAGAAGTTGAAGTGGTTGATTATAGAATTATTGTCAATATTATTGCTGACCAAGCAACTGCAGCATCTGTTAATTTAAACTATTATATTACTAATGCAGGCTGGACACCTTCTTATGATTTACGTGCCATTTCAAATGAGTCAAATGTAAAATTAACTTACAAAGCACAAATTTATCAGCAATCTGGTATCGATTGGAATGGTGTTAAACTTGTTTTATCAACTGCTAATCCAAATCGTTCTTATAACATTCCAAATTTATCACCTTGGTATTTAGGTTATGTAAATACATATAATCAAAATAAAAAAAGTAGAAGTGATGATTATTTGCAAGCACCATCAATGGCATCAGAAGGTGCTGGTTCAGTAAGTTCAAAAACAAGAGAATCTGATTCCGAACTAGCAAAAGATGCTTCAAGTTATACAACAGTTAGTGAAAATGTGATTGAAACGGAATACGAAATTAAATTAAATTATAATATTCCAAGTGATGGTAAAACACATTTTGCTGCTATTTTAGTTAAGGATTTAAAAACCTTATACCGTTACAAAGCAATTCCAAAATTAAACAACAATGTTTATTTAACAGCTGTTTTGCCTGATTGGGAAGATGCTATCACTATGAGTGGAGAAGCCTCCATTTATTATGATGGTTCTTATATTGGCCGTACAAGTTTAGCGCCTGGTGGAACTGAAGATACCATTCAATTATCTTTAGGAATTGATAAGAATATTGCCATCAAACGTCAAAAAATAAAAGATAAATGTTCTCAAAAATTATTAGATAATGATATCATTCATCAATATACTTATGAAATTACCATGAAAAATTCTCGCGCTACTAAAATTGAAATTGATGTAGAAGATCAATTACCATTAACGTATGATAAAACTGTTTCAATTGATAGAAAAGAATTGTCAGGTGGTAAATACGATGATGTGACAGGTATTTTAAAATGGCGTTCAACTATACAAGCAAAAGACAGTAAAAAATTAACCATTGTTTATCAAATCAAAGCTCCAAAAACAATGCCCGTAGCTATTAACTAATTAATTGTAACTATTCAGTTTGAGCGAAGTTGATTAAATTCAGCTTCGCTCATTTTGTTTTATAATGTTTTTGAATATTTATGTTTAAATAGAAATTGCACGCTAACGTTTGGCAGCTACCATCAGTTGGCGTTTGGAACACTCAAATGGCGATATCCACAAATGTTTATTTAAAGATACAAATGTTTGTTAGCAAAGCCAAAACAAATTAATGGTCTGCGAAGCAGGCAATGAATTGGCTTTGCGATGACCACGTCTGCGCCAATTATTGATAGGTGCTGTTACCTGCTGGCATTTTGGTTTGAAGACTTACAGTGAAACTTTGCAAATATTAAATAAATTTTTACTTTTGAAAATAAACTTTTACCTAACTACTAGAATGAAAAAATTAAACTTGATCGCATTATTATTATCGTTATCGATATTAAATGCATTTGCACAAACAAAACTCATTATAGTAAAAGATGCCGAGTCTAAATTATGGGGTTATTCAAATGAAAATGGCGAAATGGTCATTCCTGCAAAATATGAAAGAGCATTGGAATTCAGTGAAGATGGAATTGCTGTAGTTAAAGAACAGGATGCAAAATTTTATAGCTTTATCAATATCAAAGGAGAAAAAATAAAAACAGTCATCACTGAGTTTTCATTAAAAAGTGATTTTGGAATTGGTCTGACTATGGTTAGTGATATAGATGGCTATTATGAAGGTTTGATCGCTGTAAAAACTATAGATAACAAATGGGGCTTTTTAAATACAAAAGGCGAATGGGCAATTCCTGCAAAATATTCAGAAGTAAAAAGCTTTTCTGAAGGTTTTGCAAGTGTTCGTATAGATGAAAAAAAATTAATCATCGACAAAAAAGGAACAGAAATTGAAATCAAAAGTTCAGAGCCCATTCAATCTATTAATAAATTCCAGAATGGTCTAGCACCTTTTAAAACCCAAAACGAAAATAAAGAACTACAATTTGTTGGCTTTATTTCTCCAAATGGTACTGTAGCTATTAAACCAGAATACAAAAGTGTAGGTTATTTTGAAAATGCTATGGCTTGGGTAAAAACTAAAGATAATCTTATTGGCTTTATTAATACAAATGGTGAGATGATTATCAAACCCCAATTCAAAAGTATAGGATCTTTTGTGAAAGGAATATCGTGGGTGAAAATGCCAAATAATCTCGTTGGCTTTATAAATACAAAAGGCGAAATGATCATCAGTCCAAAATTTACAGGAGCTAAAGATTTTGAAGAAACAGGTACAATTGCTAAGGTAAATACTGATAAAATTTGGTACTATATTAATACTAAAGGCGAAACAGTAAACTTCAACTATGACGACAAGAACATGGGTGATTTTGCAAATGGCTTGGCTTGGGTAAAAGTTGATGGAAAATGTGGTGTTATAAATTTAAAAGGTGAATTGGTTGTAAAACCTAGCTATGATGCCATTAGAACTTTTCATAATGGTTATGCTGGCGTAAAAATAGGTAAAGAATGGGGATTGATAAACGTAAACGGCAAATTGATATTTCCAGCTAAATATATTGATATTAAGGATTTAGAAATTATTAAATAAGCTTATTTTAGCCCTTGTTGGTGTTTTTCTCCAACAAGCATAACCCATTTAAAATAATAGTGGTTTAAACTCTATAGTATTATAAAAATGATTTAATTTTATAATACACTAAATGTAATCAAATTTGTTGTTGGTGAAAAACTCCAACAACGGCGTAAAATAAAATACTAACTGTTTTAAGCTTTGTAATCACTCGTCATCGTTTGTAATGAATACTGCGTTTGAGATTCAAATAATATGAATCCTATAATTTATTTTAGTAATTGTGTAACATTTAATAATGCTTATTTACAAATCTTTGTCATGTATTAAACCGAATCATAAAACCGAATTACAATGGAAAAATTAGAAGATATAACTCCTTTAAACCAAAAGGCTCAAGAAACCGAAAAAATTAATAATAACATCAAATGTTATAACCCAGGATTAAGGGCTTTACTTTCTGTAAAGCATTTTAATAAAACATTGGAAAGTGATTATAACGAATTACTGATTATTGAAGGCGACCTAAACAAACTGAATTTGAAAGCACAATTGATTATTGAAGCCAACACCACACCAGAAGCTAAAGATACGTGGAACGTTGCTTTAGTGGAAATTAATAAAGCAATGGCAGATGTTAATAGTGTTTTAACTTCTGCAAAAGAAAAAATAGCACACAATGAGAAAGATAGTTACCCTGAGTTTTGGAAACTACTTACTTCGCCCTTAACTGAATTAAAGAATCATTCTAAAAATGCTGCAAATTTAGGACTAACGGTATTGCCTGAAAATATAAACACGCAATGGGAAAATGAATATGTTAAACTTCAGCAACCATTAGTGGATTCTCTTATTACCTATGTAGAGTCGTGTAGAATATTATTGCAAATGATTGATCGATATACTCCTGATGAATTGAATGCAATTACTCAAATTATTGCCGACCATGTTCCATTGAATTTTACTTATCAAGAAGCTATGGATTACCAAAAAGATTATTATAAAGAGCTTTTAAATTTTAAAAAAGAATTTAAACAAGAAAAAAATCTTTGGGATAAATTTCTGGATATTTTAGCGGGTGGCACGCATCAATCACCTTCTGAAAGAGTTATGTTTGATAGATGGATTGATGGAGAAAAAGGTGATTTGTAAATGTGTTTAACGTTTTTAGACTGCGTTTGCTTGCTATTTTAAACTTAGCTCTAAAATTTCCTTGATACAAATGAGAATTAAGTGGTAACACCATCTGCAGGCTAT
Source organism: Bacteroidota bacterium (assembly GCA_043769975.1). Classification (GTDB taxonomy): domain Bacteria; phylum Bacteroidota; class Bacteroidia; order B-17B0; family Aurantibacillaceae; genus UBA4416. The sequence goes on along the minus strand of JAYVIS010000145.1, from coordinate 9,936 downwards.
TGCCAAATCGATATTAGCGTTTCAATGTTTTTTAAATGGTTGGTACAGTTTCGACTAAAATTTTATTTTTTGCTTTGTCATAGTAAATGCAAGTCATATTTTCAAGGTTTACTATCCATTTTTCGATTCCTGTTTCAGCACAATGTTTACAAAAAGTAAAATAGTCTGTTTCTCCTTTTTGGTGAATTTTTAAATATTGGCTAAATTTTTCATTGTCGCTATTGTTCGCAATTGTTAATTCTTCATACTTAGGTTTTGAACTAGTTTGAAAATTATTTTTGCCGAAATAATCGGTATGGCTATCTTTTACCCAAGTTTCAAATGCTGTTACACCAATTTCTTTAATTTCTTGAATATACTTTGGAAATTCAGCTCCCGTTTTAACTTTATTATGGATCAACTCAATTTGTTCTACTGTAAACATTTATTTTATTGTTTAATTTGTTTTAATATTTTTTTCTATCGTTTCTATATTTCACTATAAATTTTACCAGTGTAGTTTGCCTATTAAACACATAATACCTCCTATGATAAATAATATTCCACCAGCTACGCCTTTAAAATTACTTGTAAATATATCATCCCCTTTTATCCAAGTTTTAAATGTCCACCATAAAAAAAGGATTCCGAAAACAACACAAGCTAATCCTATCCATTTGTCTTTGTCCATAAATGCTTTTATATGATTTAGGGCGCACACAGAATTTTATTTTTATTTCTAAACAAAAAATATTGAATAGCCAAAAAAAAGCAGTATGAAAATGAAGATAAGCCAAGGTCTAAAAAACTTAATATTCCGTCATAATTATGTCGCCTTACTATAAATAATATTAAAATAAATAAGAAAAACGTTATTGGTAAAATTAAAAATGAAGATAAACTAAGTATCTTATTTTCAAACACATTACTTTTTAAATTGAGTAATGCTGTCAAAGAAAAAACAAAAGTTACAAAACAAACAATTATATTAAGATAAATTAGAAAATAGTATTCCTCCATACTATCACAGTCTAAGTCACTGTAATTATACCCATTACTATGTATGTACCATAAGAATGTTAAAGTTATTAGTAATGAAAATAATAATGTAAATATTAGTCTAAGGAATATTTCTTTTTTCATACGATGCTCGTCCGCCCTATTGCATATAACTTCCATTATGGCTGATGTTTTTACAGTTTATATTGCATATTTAGCAATATTCCGCTAGGTATTGTCTTTCTATATGTATTCATAAATGTACTATTTTTTGTTCAGTATCAACTTGTGTAATTGTTTTTTAAATACTTTTATTACTAGGAGTTTAAACTTCGATGTAAATTTAATTTCGGGTTAAGGATTGCAACGAAAATCCTTTTTGAGGCACGAAAAAAGATTGCAGCGAAAAGTCTGGCCGAAGGCAACGCCCTAACCACAATTAATAATCTTAAAATACTTTTGAAGGCAAAAGTTTTCAAAACCTTATGATTTTGTCAAAGGCAATTCCTGCGGACCGCTGCTAAAATGAATCCTTGCGCAATGCCGACGCACATTCATTTGACAACTATTGCTGCACAAAATCATACCTTAACATCTGAAGTATAAATTTTATAAGTAAATATAAAATTGCGTTAAGGATTGCAGTGAAAATCCTTTTTGAGGAACGAAAAAAGATTGCAACGGAAAGCCTGACCCGCAGGGGAACGCCCAAATCATTTTAAAAATCCTGACCCGAAGGGAAACGCCCAAATTCTTATAATAAGTTTTGAAAATGCCGAAATAATTTAAAAAAGTAAGCCCAAATAAAAAATATTATTTGATCTGAAAACAAAAAAGCTCAGTTCCGTTTAGTGAGCCTTGAAGTTGGTCACCAATTTTAACAGGACCAACACCTTCAGGAGTTCCTGTATAAATTAAATCGCCCACTTTAAGTGTCACAAATTGCGAAACATAAGCAATCACCTTGTCAAACGAAAAAAGCAAATCGCTTGTATTTCCTTTTTGTCGGGATTCGTTATTTATTTTTAGTTCAAAGTTTAAGTTTTGTAAATCTCCTAATTCAGTTTTCTTTACAAATTTGCCAATAGGAGCAGAGCTGTCAAACGATTTTGCTTTTTCCCAAGGCAAACCCTTTGCTTTGCATTGTGCTTGTAAATCGCGGGCTGTAAAGTCGATGCCTAAACTTAGTTCTTCGTAATATTTATGTGCAAATTCTTCGGCAATATGTTTTCCTACTTTCGAAATTTTTAAAACCACTTCAATTTCGTGGTGCAAATCTTTGGTAAAATCTGGAAAATAAAAAGGCTCATTCGTTTTTAGTAAAGCCGTATCAGGTTTCATAAAAAATACGGGTTCTGTAGGAACTTCACTTTTCATTTCTTTGGCGTGTTCGGCGTAATTTCTGCCTATGCAAATTATCTTCATTATTGGAATGTATTAGTAAAATTAAGAGCTAAATTGGTATATTTAACGCAAAATTACAATCCTTTTTAAATGAGCAATACAAATTTTGATATAATTGTTGTTGGCGGTGGAATTGTTGGTTTAGCAACAGCTTACAAACTCAATCAACATCATCCAAATTTAACAATCCTAGTTTTAGAAAAAGAAAAAGAAGTAGCAGCGCATCAAACGGGTCATAACTCGGGCGTAATACATTCGGGCATTTATTACAAACCAGGTTCTTACAAAGCAATTAAATGTGTGGAAGGACGAAGAGAATTAATGTCTTTTGTTAAAGAACACAATATACCACACGATTTATGTGGTAAAATTATTGTAGCAACCGAAGAAAGCGAGTTAGCTCACATGAACAAAGTGTTTGCTAATGGCATAGCCAATGGCGTGGAAGGTATTGAAATGATTGATGCTAAGCGTATTAAAGAAATTGAACCACATTGCAAAGGCATTGCTGGTATTTGGGTTCCTTGTACTGGTATTATTGATTATACAGATGTGGCGCGTAAGTATGAAGAACTCATAAATGCCAAAACTAACGGCAGTAAAGTTTTAACAGACCATAAAGTAATTGATTTTATTAAAAAAGGTGAAACTACTGATGTGGTTACTGAAAAGGGTACGTTTAACGCAAAGTATGTGATTTCTTGCGCTGGTTTGCAAGCAGATAGAATAACTAAGAAAGATCATGTAAAAACAGATTCGGCCATTGTTGGTTTTAGAGGTGATTATTATGATTTAACGGAAAAAGGAAGACAGAAAGTAAAGAATTTAATTTATCCGGTTCCAAATCCTGAATTTCCCTTTTTAGGTGTGCATTTTACACGGATGATAAAAGGTGGAGTAGAGTGTGGGCCAAATGCCGTATTTGTATTTGACCGCGAAGGTTATAGTAAAACAGCCTTTAGTTTAAAAGATACCTTAGAAGCTTTTGGATTTATGGGTACATGGAAGTTCTTTAAAAAACACTGGCGTTTTGGTATTGATGAATACAGAGGTGCATTTAGTAAAACTTATTTTTTAAATCGTTTACGTAAATTGATTCCTGATTTACAAATGGATGATATTGTACCAGCCGATCGTTGTGGTATTAGAGCTATGGCTTTAAATGGAGAAGGAAATATGTTGGATGATTTTAAAATTGAATTTAAAGGAAATTCGATGCATGTTATTAATTCTCCATCACCTGCAGCTACAGCTTCTTTGGCTTATGGTAATGAAATTGCAATGCAAGCACAAAAGAATTTTAATTTGTAAATTAAAAAAACAGTCAATTTTCTTTAACAATAATTGGTAATCAAATTCGTTATAAAACACGTGCTACAAAAAAACATCTATACACTTTTATTTATTTTATGTTCAATTATTGGGCTTAGTCAAACGGCTACAATTTCGGGCACCATAAAAGATTCGGATGGTGAACCAGTGCAAGATGTTCAAATTGCAGTTTTAGAAGATGGTTCAAAAATTACAACATCTGATAAAAAAGGAAATTATACCTTAGTAATTCCAGCTGGTAAAGAAATTACGGTTTCTATTTACAATATGAGTTATAAGCAGCTCAATAAAAAAATAACTGCAAAGGCAGGCGAAAACATTGTATTAAGTGCCGCATTAGATTCTAAAGAGTTTCAAGTAATTGAAATTGTTGGCGAAAATCGGACAACCGAATCAGTCCATATTGATCCTAAAAACTTTTTTTACATTCCAAACGTTGGCGGTGGAATTGAAGGTTTAATAAAAACACAAATTGGTGTAAGTAGTAATAATGAATTAACAAGTGGCTACTCAGTAAGAGGAGGGAATTTTGATGAGAATTTAGTTTACGTAAATGATATTGAAGTGTATCGTCCGTTTTTAGCGCGCAGTGGGCAACAGGAAGGATTGAGTTTTGCAAACCCTGATATGGTTAGTAATATTAATTTTTCGGCAGGTGGTTTTGAAGCAAAGTATGGCGATAAAATGTCGTCGGTTTTAGATATCACTTACAAGAAACCATTAAAATTTGGGGGATCGGTGAGTGGTAGTTTTTTAGGTGGTGCTATGCATTTAGAAGGTGTTTCAAAAAGTAGAGTAGTGGCCTGGAGCTTGGGTTCGCGTTATAAATCAAATTCATATTTATTAAAAGGACTTGATACAAAAGGAGAATATCGTCCGCGTTTTTATGATGTACAATCGTTTATTACATTTACGTTAAACGAAAAATGGAGCGTTGAGTTTTTAGGAAATATAGCAAGTAATAAATACACCGTAATTCCGGAAACTAGAGAAACAACTTTTGGAACTGTAAATAATGCCGTGAGTTTAAAAATTTATTTTGATGGTAAAGAAGAAACGAGTTATAATACCATGATGGGAGCTTTATCTACAACGTATAAGCCAAATTCCCGAACTAAATTAAAGTTAATTACATCAGCCTATAATGCTCAAGAAGAAGAAAAATTTACGGTGCAAGGTCAATACTACATTGATCAATTAGAAGCTGATTTTGGAAAAGATAATTTTGGACAAGTTGCATTTAGCCGTGGAGTAGGTACATTTTTAAATAATGGTAGAAATAGAATTGATGCAACGGTTATAAATGCAGAGCATAAAGGAACTCGTTATATTTCAAAAAATAGTGAGTTTATTTGGGGCTTACGTTTTCAGCATGAAATTATACATGATAAGTTAAGTGAATGGCGAACCATTGATTCTGCAGGATATGTGAGTCCGTATAACCCTAATGAAATAAATTTAATTGATGTGGTTAAAACTAAAATTAATTTAGAAACTAATAGGTTACAAGGTTACATGCAATACTCTAAAAGTATTTTGCTTAATGATTCATCAACCCTTTCGCTAACAGCAGGCATAAGAGCTAATTATTGGGATTTTAATAAGCAAACGGTTACTTCGCCTCGAGTAACGTTAACCTATAAGCCAAATTGGAAAAAAGATATTTTATTTAGAGCATCTTGGGGGTATTATTATCAACCACCTTTTTATAGAGAAATGCGTGGTTTTGATGGAAAACTAAATAATCAAATTAAGGCTCAACAATCTGTTCATTATTTACTTTCGGGGGATTATAATTTTAGAATGTGGCGTAGGCCTTTTAAATTAATCGTTGCGGGATATTATAAAGAAATGAAAGATTTAATTCCTTACGAGGTTGATAATACTCGTATTCGTTATTTTGCAAAAAATAATTCAGTTGGGTATACAACTGGCGCTGATGTTAGAATTAATGGGGAGTTTGTAAAAGGAATTGAATCATGGGCAACGATTGGTTTTTTGAAAACGATGGAAAATATTTCGGATGATAGAAAAGTAACTTATTTTAATGCAGCTGGTGATACTATCATAAAAGGATATACGTTTGATACAAAAGCAACAGATAGTGCAGTCGTTCATCCTGGTTATATTCCTCGCCCAACAGATCAACGCATTACATTTGGAATGTTTTTCCAAGATTATTTACCAATGTTGCCAGCCTGTAAAATGTATTTAAATATGCAATTTGGAACGGGTTTACCTTTTGGCCCTCCAGACCATGAGCGCTGGAAACAGGTATTTAGAATGCCGCCTTACCGAAGAGTTGATATTGGTTTCGCTTATCAAATTATTAAAGAAGGTCATTCCATTCCGAAAAAAAATCCGTTTCATTATTTAAAAGAAATGTTTATCAGCATTGAAGTTTTTAATTTGTTACAAGTTAATAATACGGTTTCTTATACTTGGGTAACTGATGTTACAAATAGGCAATATGCAGTGCCTAACTATTTAACGAAAAGACAGCTTAATTTAAAACTTCAAATGAAGTTTTAGAAGATTGTTTTTTTGATTGTTAGTAAACAGTTTCGGTTTAGATTTTTTTTCGGTATTCATTCAGCTCAAAAATGAGTATACTTGTACTATGTTTTATAATTGGAAAATAGCATTATCGGAAAAACATTTTAGAAATAGGTTCATAATTACGATGTCTATTTTATTGGTTGTTTTAACTGGATTTGCTTCATTATTAGCATATATTGAAACAAGGCAAGGGCATTCGGTTTATGATCCAATTTTAAATTTCATTAAGCCACGAGATGTATCTGATTATATATTTTTTGTTACCTATTCAACAGCCTTGGTTGCAATAATTTATGCGTTTTTATCGCCTTATAAATTTTTACATTTAATGCAAATGTATGGTACACTTACTTTATTTAGAGTTTTAACTTTATTTTTTGTGCCATTAGATTCGCCAGAATCAATCATTCCATTGCATGATGAAATATTGACACATACCTTTTATGCTGGAGGTGAAAATTTAAAGGATCTGTTTTTTAGCGGACATGCGGCTACTTTATTTTTGTTTTATTTTTTTACAGTAAATAAGGTGTTAAAATACTTGTTTTTGGCGGCAGCAATTAGTGTATCAATTGGTGTAGTTGTGCAACACGTGCACTATAGCTATGATGTGATAGCAGCGCCTATTTTTGCTTATATAGCATATAAAGTAGTAACAAAGTTTTCTAAGCATTATTACAAAGAAATAACATTGTAAATTTTAATAAGTTGTTTTAAATTACATTAAAAATATTTTTTAATATAATTTTCAAATTTTTCAATATCTATAATCGTAATATTACTCCCTTTAATTTCAATTAAATTTTCGTGTTTAAAATCGCTTAAGGTTCTTATTAATGATTCGGTAGCAGTTCCAACTATATTTGCTAAATCTTCGCGAGAAATGGAAATGTTAAAGGCATCTTTAGTTGTTTGCTGATATTGTTTTTGTAGTTTTAATAAAGCCTCAGCCACACGTTTTTTTACACTGCTATAGGCCATTTTTAAAAGTTGTTCTTCTTTTTCTTGAATTTCGTTCGACAATAATTTCACAAAGCGCTTCATTACGCCATGGTTGTTATTTAACAAAGCGTAAAAATCTTCTTTTGGAATCATAACAACTGTAGAATCTTCCAAAGCTTCAGCGCTATCGAAATACGGAGTTTCATCTAATAAGACAGTATATCCAAAAAAATCACCTTCCTTTAATAAAGAAATGATGAGCTCTTTTCCATATTCGTGAGCTCTAAATGTTTTTATCTTACCCTTTTGCAACAAATACAAATAATTTGGATTATTGCCTTCTGTATAAATTAGCTCTTTCTTCTTAAATATTTTCACTTTAGCTGAATCACTTAAATTCTTTAATTCTTGTAAAGATTTAGCTTCATCTAAAAATGTATTAATCCCTTTTTCGTCTCTTGTATAGTCACTTTTTAAAGCTTCTGCTTTTTTTAATCTGCTTTCAACAGCTTTCAATAGTTCTATATCGTCAAATGGTTTTGTAATATAATCGTCGGCACCCATTTCCATTCCTTTTCTAAAATCGCCTCTTTCTGATTTTGCAGTTAGAAAAATAAAAGGAATTGATGCTGTTTTTGGACTTTTGCTTAATAAATGAATAACGCCATACCCATCTAAAACAGGCATCATGATATCGCAGATAATTAAATCGAGTGGAGTAGAAGTCGCTATCTCAACGCCAATTTTTCCATTTTCAGCTTGAATCACTTTAAAATTAGCTAATTCTAAAATCTCAGCTGTATTTTCTCTAACTTCGTTGTTATCTTCAATTAATAGTATTGTCTTCATCTTTTATTGGTAGGGTTATATAAAAAATTGTTCCTTTATTTAATTCACTTTCGAATGTAATTAATCCATTTAAAATTTCAACGTATTTTGCAACAATGTTTAAGCCTAAACCTGTGCCTTGTATATTTAATGCATTTTTGGCTCTAAAAAAGCGTTCAAATAAGTTTTTTTGCTCATCAACAGGAATGCCCATGCCGTAATCTTTTACCGTAATTTTCATTTCAGTAAGTGTCGTAAACGTTTTGATTTCAATCGATTTATTTTCTGGCGAAAATTTACTAGAATTTGAAACTAAATTGATGATTAGATTTTTTAAAAATTGTTTATCACTAACGAAATTATCATTTCCTTCATGTGTATAATTTACTGTTTGTCCGGCTTTTAAAAAGTTACTTAGTTCAGTAATGCATTCCGTAATGAAATCCGGAATATTAATTGAAACCAAATTAACTGATATTTTCCCTTCTTCTAATTTGCCTGCAGATAAAAAATCATTTAAAATTAATGTCATGTTTGAAACAGCTGATTTGATGCGTGTTACATGTTTCGATCTCTTTTCTTCTTCCTCACCTGTTTTATATTTTCCTATTAACGATGCCGAAGATAAGATTGTACTTAATGGTGTTCTGAATTCATGTGAAGCCATGGTTACAAATCTCGATTTCATATCATTAAGTTCTTTTTCTTTTTCAAGAGCTATACTTAATTCCTCTTTAGAAGCTTCAAGTTGGTACATAGTTTCCTTTAAAATTTTTGTACGTTCTTCTACTTTTAATTCAAGTTCTGCGTTTATTCGTTTAATTTTATCTTCAACAACTTTTCGTTCAGAAATATCAATAATAAATGCAATTGCAAATTGTTCACCATTAGAATGATAGTGGCTTAAACTGATTTCGATAGGTAATTCTTCTCCATTTTTCTTTTTACCAAATAAATCCATCCCCTTTCCCATCGAACGTGGATGTGGATTATGGTGGTAATTATCTCTATGTTTTTCGTGGGAATTGCTATATCTATTAGGAACTAATATTTCAATTTTTTGATTGATTAGTTCGTCTTTTTCATATCCAAATAGTTTCTCAGAACTAGGATTTGCTCTCACAATTACTCCTGATTTATCAGAAATAATAATACCTTCGGTTGCAAATTCAAATAAAGCTTTTAGGCTTTCCATTTTTGTATAATTATTTTCTTCCAAGGTATTGCTTTTTAATAGAATCCTCAAAAGTATTTGATGTTTTGAAAAAAAAAAATATGATAAATATCAGTTTTTTAATTGATAAAAGTCAGGAATTAATTAAATTATAAAAAATTTATAAAAAAATAGTTTTTCAAAAATTAATCCAAATAAAATGATTCTCGTTTATTTGGTATAATAACGTCTTTATAACCTTCAGCATATAGTTTCTCCTTAAAAGAAAGCTTCGCGTCGATGTCGCCATGTATTAAAAATATTTTTTTAACTTTTGTTTTATCTTGGCATGATAAAAATCTAATTAATTCATTGTAATCAGCGTGTGCGCTATAAGAATCAATTACTTCTACGTCCGCATTGACATCGTATTCTTCACTAAAAATTCTTACTTTTTTCTGACCTTCTCTAATTCGTCCACCTAAAGAATTTGGAGTACAATAACCAACTACTAAAATAGTATTTTTAGGATCTGAAATATTATTTCTTAAATGGTGTTTAATTCGTCCAGCGTCCATCATCCCGGAGGCTGAAATGATGATACACGGTTCTTTACTTGTATTTAAGGCTATTGATTCTTCTTTTTCTCTGATATATTTTAAATTATTAAATCCAAAAGGATCAGCATCCGTTTTAATATATTCTTGTAATTTTTCATTAAAACAACTAACATTTTCCCT
>JAYVIS010000144.1:0-3707 GCA_043769975.1 Bacteroidota bacterium | reverse complement strand
AACAATATCAATTAGTTCATATTGTTGTTTCTTTTTCGTGAGATTATTTCTGTAAATAATTGTTCCATTCTCTATTGCCAATTCATTTTGTTTTAATATATAAATGCTTGTTAGAAAAAGTATTGTTAATGTAGAATAAAGCATGAATGTAAATAAACTATTAAAATGATATGTGTCGTATTTGTCAGAAGCTGAACAAGCACACACCGCAATAAAATTTATAAAAAACCACAGAACTAATGGCCTGATGTAAATTATTGTATGTGTCTTAGAACTAATTTTCATTTATGCCTAATAAATTATCACTGAATACCTTATACTCTTACCCTTTATAAGCTTTAGGGGCTATTCAAATTTAATCACTCCTGTAAATCTAAATAAATTCTATTTCCCCATTTCAGCAATTTGTTTTTCTAAAAACATAATGCCTTCTGTAAAACTTTTTGGGTTATAGCCTAATTCTTTTTTTGCTTTATCAATAATGAAACCTGTAATGGGTGGGCGTTTGGCAGGTTGTTTAATATCAGCAGATTTAGATGGTTTAATTAATGTTTTATCTAATTTGTAATAGTCAGCCACTAAATGCGCTAATTCTAAAATGCTTAAAAAATCTTTACCAGAAATATTATAAATGCCTTGCGCATTTTTTTCTGCAATTAAAAGGCAACCATCAGCTAAATCTTCTGCCAAAGTAGGCGTTCTAAATTGATCATCAACCACGTTGATAACTTTGCCTTGCTCTAAATTTTGTTTTACCCATAACACAATGTTGCTTCGGCTCATGCTGTCAACAATGCCGTAAACTAATACGGTGCGTGCAATTGCCCAATGCAAGGTGCTAGCTTGTACTATTTTTTCTGCTGCTAATTTACTTTCAGCATAATAGCTTTGCGGATTTGGAATTTCATTTTCATCTAATGGCCCGTGAGTTCCATCAAAAATAAAATCAGTGGATAAATGAATAAATTGTGGTTGGTAATTTGAATCTTCTGTTTTAAGTTTTTCTAACGTCTTCACTTGATTTTCAACGGCTGTAACATTTAATAACCAACACGCTTCTTTTTCTGTTTCACAGGCATCCACATTAGTCATAGCTGCTGTATTGATAACAACATCAGGCTTATGTTTTGTAAACACATCGCTTACATTTTGTAAATTGGTAATATCTAATTCTACATACACATAACCATCCGTTTTAACTAATCGGTTAGTGCCTCTTGCAGTGGCAATGCACGTAATGGAAGTATGGTTTCTAAGTTTATAAACTAATTTTTGTCCTAATAAACCATTAGAGCCTGTAATTAATATTTTTTTCATAAGTAAATATAAATAGTTTAAAGCGGATATAAATTATTTTTTACGATTTTTTAAATAGGTAATTAATACAGGTATCGTTGTCACGATAATTAATGCAATCACAATTTGTCCAATATAGTTTTCTGTTTCCGGAAATTCTTTCCCTAAAAAAAAGGCGATACAACTTAATGAGCTTATCCATAACGAAGCTCCCACAACATTATAAATCATAAATCGCTTATAATCTACTTTTATAACGCCTGCTAATATGGGAGCAAAGGTTCTGATGATTGGCAGAAAACGTCCTAAAATTAAGGCCTTTCCGCCATGCTTTTCATAAAACAGTTTCGTTGTTTCTAAATGTTTTTTTCTAAATAGTAATGTATCTTTTTTTTGAAATAAGGTTTCTCCAGTTTTTCCCCCAAACCAATAGCCAACCATATTTCCTAAAACTGCCGAAGTAATTAATAAAATAATTAACGGAAAAATTGATGTGTTTAATAGGTGTGGTTTAGTAGCGCATAATAAACCTGAAATAAAAATAAGAGAATCGCCTGGTAAAAAAAATCCTATAAATAAACCTGTTTCAGCAAATACAACAAATAGTAATAACCATAAGCCGCCATAATGTATAATACTTTCAGGATTTGTAAGTTCCTTTAAAAATTCAAACATTTAAAAATTTGCAGGAATTTCAAACGATTTCTTTTTTGCAATACTTGCTTTAATATCGTCTAATTGCCCTTTAGGAATAGCATTAATTAAGTTTTTAGTATATTCTGTTTGTGGCTTCATGTAAATTAAATCAGCATCACCTAATTCAACTATTTTACCGCTATTCATTACGGCCATTCTATCACTCATAAATTTAACCACACTTAAATCATGCGAGATAAAAATATAAGTAAATTTAAATTCACGTTTTAAATCATTTAATAAATTTAGAACTTGAGCTTGTACCGAAACGTCCAAGGCACTTACACTTTCATCACAAATAATAAATTTAGGATTTAGAGCCAAGGCTCTGGCAATACAAACACGTTGTCTTTGTCCTCCACTAAATTCGTGCGGATATCTGTTAAATTGTTTTTCTTCTAATCCAACTTTTTTTAATAATTCGTAAACTTTTTCTTTACGTTGTTTATTATTACTTAAAATATTATGAACCTGCATGGGTTCCATAATCGCTTCACCAATGGTAATTCTAGGATTTAAAGAAGAGTAGGGATCTTGAAAGATAATTTGCATATCTTTTCTTAAGTGTCGCATGTCTTCAGGTTGCAGTCTTAATAAATCTTTTCTTTCAAAAAATATTTTACCACTAGTTGGTTCATTTAATCTTAAAATGGTTCTTCCTAAGGTTGTTTTTCCGCAACCGCTTTCTCCCACTAAACCAAGTGTTTCCCCTTCATAAACATCAAGCGTCACATCATCAACTGCTTTAACCCATTCAGTAGCTTTCCCAAAAAAACTTTTATTTTTAGGGAAATAAGTTTTGATATTTTGTAGTTCTAAAATTTTTGAACGACTATATAATTCCCGGTGCTCAATAAAACGATCTTCTCTTGTAATGATAACGCTGTTTATAGCTTCACTAACCGTCTTAGAAATTTCAATCATATTTCCTTCATCATCCGTTTTCATAAAATCTGATGAAACAGGTAAACGTTTAATTCGTTTATCTAATGGCGGACGACAAGCTAATAAGCTTTTTGTATAAGGATGTTTTGGATTCGAAAATATTTCAAGTACGGGACCTTGTTCCACTACTTTTCCTTTATACATTACCATTACTTTATCGGCTAGTTCGGCTATGACACCTAAATCATGCGTAATAAACATAATGCCCATATCTTGCTCTTTTTGCAATTGCAACATTAAATCTAAAATTGTTTTTTGAACAGTCACATCTAATGCGGTGGTAGGTTCATCAGCAATTAAAATTCGCGGGTTGCAACTCATTGCCATCGCAATCATCACCCTTTGTTTTTGTCCACCCGAAATTTGGTGTGGATAAGAATCAAAAATTCGTGCAGGATCAGGTAATTGTACTTGTTCAAATAAACTCAGTGTTTTTAATTTCGCGTCTTTTTTACTAATTTTTTGATGTAATAAAATGGCTTCGATCACTTGTTCTCCGCAACTATAAACAGGATTTAAACTAGTCATTGGTTCCTGAAATATCATCGCTATTTCATTTCCTCTAAACGAACGCATTTGTTTACTTGGAAGCGAACGTAAATTTTTAATACCATCATTTTTCGAATGATATAAAATTTCGCCACCAGAAACTCTGCCAGGAGGATTTGGAATTAATTGCATAATGGATAAAGAGGTAACAGATTTACCTGAACCACTTTCTCCTACAATTCCGATAGTTTCTCCTTTATGAAGTGTAAATGAAATATCAT
>JAYVIS010000143.1:0-2721 GCA_043769975.1 Bacteroidota bacterium | reverse complement strand
AAAAAGCACCAGTTAAAAAAGCTGCTCCAACAGTAAAAAGAAAGCCAGTTAAAAAAGCTGCAAAATAAAAATGAGAAACACTTAATTTAATTAAGTGTTTCTTTTTCTGTACCCTTTTCTTCTACAGACAATAATCCTTTGCCATATTTTTTTAGACGAGCCTCATAGCGTTGTTTAACACGCTCTGAAATAGGAATTGGATTTCCTTCCTCATCTATTCTTACAAATTTTACATTGGTGTGAGTTACAATTTCTTGTTCGCCAGTGTATACATTGTGTTTTCTGATTTCCATATACAGTTCTAAAGAAGTAGATCCGAACTTAATGACTTTGCCGTATATTTTTAAAATATTTCCAATCTTAACTGGTTTTTTAAATACGAGTTCATCAAATTTAATAGTTACCATGCGCGGTGTATCGCATAATTGTGAAGCGTAAGAACCGGCAGCATCATCTATTAATGACATCAATGTTCCTCCAAACATATTGTCATGAACGCCAATATCAAATTTTTTGCAAATGTAGGTTGTTATTAATTCCATAGTAAAAAAATAGGTTACAAATTTAAATAATTAATCAATAGTTCCGGCTGCAATCGTATTATTTGTGTTTTCATTGATTAAAATAAATGAACCTGAATTCCTGTTTTCAGAATAACTGTCAAAACTAATGGGTTCAGCTGTTTTAATTAATACTTTGCAAATATCATTTAATTTCATCGATCCGTCGCTGTCTAATGCAGTAAACGAATGAATGTCAATTTTACTGATGACTTCTTTTACAACCGCTTTTGTTCTAAACGAATTTTGTTGTAATAGTATTTTTTGTCCTGGAATATATGCTGCATTATCCATCCAACAAATGGTTGCTGTTATTTCCTTTTCAGTTTTTGGTAAATGTTCGGAAGGAACAATAGAATTTCCTCTGCTAATATCAACATCATCTTTTAAGTGTAAAACGATAGGGGTGTTGGTTTCAGCAACGTCTACTTCTTTTTGGTTCACTTCAATTTTATCAATGGTTGTTTCAATGCCAGAAGGCAACACCGTTACTTTTTGCCCTTTTTTATAAGAACCACTTACCACTCTTCCTGCAAATCCACGATAATCATGTAAGTCTTCTGTTTGTGGACGAATAACGTATTGCACCTGAAAACGAGATATGTTTGTTTTTTTAGTTTCTACAATTTCAACCGTTTCTAAAAATTCCAATAACGGTTTTCCTTTATACCATTTCATATTATCTGATTTGGTAACCACATTATCACCTGCTAACGCACTGGCTGGTATAAAAGAAATATCTTTTAAGTTTAGTTGCTTTGCAAAAATTAAATAGTCTTTTTCAATTTGTTTATATTTCTCCTCTGAGTAATCAATCAAATCCATTTTATTAATACACACCAATACATGCGGTATTCCTAAAATAGCCGATATGATGGTATGACGCTTTGTTTGATCTGTTATCCCATTTCTTGCATCTACTAAAATAATAGCAAGGTTTGCATTGGATGCACCTGTAAACATATTTCGGGTATATTGAATATGCCCTGGAGTATCAGCAATAATAAACTTACGCTTATCTGTGCTAAAATATTTATAGGCTACATCAATTGTAATTCCTTGTTCACGTTCAGCTCTTAAACCATCCGTTAATAATGCTAAATCAATATCAGTGTTAGTTCCCGTTGTTTTACTTTGGCGAGTTAGGGTTTCAATAATATCAGTTGAGATAGAATTGCTGTCGTATAGTAAACGCCCGATGAGTGTGCTTTTTCCATCATCAACATTTCCTGCAGTAAAAAATCTTAGTAAATCCATTCTAGATAGTTTTTAGTTATTAGTTTTTAATTTTAAATAATAATTCATAGTGTAATTAATTAATAATTTTCAGAATTTATTTTATTAAAAACTAAAAATTCAACATTAATATCTAAAAGTATCCGCCTTTTTTACGATCTTCCATGGCTGCTTCGCTTACTCTATCGTCCATTCGCGTAGCTCCTCGTTCACTTATTTTTGCATCTTTTAATTCTACAATGATATCATCTACCGTGTAGGCTTCACTTTCAACAGCGGCAGTACAGGTCATATCACCAACCGTTCTATAACGAACTTTTTTAGTAACAATAACATCACTCTCTTCACGAATTACAAATTCATTGGTATTCATTAATTGACCATTCTCTGTTAAAATACATTCGCGTTCATGCGTAAAGTAGATTGAGGGCAATTCAATTTTTTCTCTTTTAATATAGTTCCAAACATCTAATTCTGTCCAATTGCTAATTGGAAAAACTCTAACGTTTTCGCCTTTGTTTATTTTGCCATTGTAAATATTCCATAATTCAGGTCTTTGCATTTTAGGATCCCATTGGCCAAATTCATCACGCACCGAAAAAATGCGTTCTTTCGCTCTGGCTTTTTCCTCGTCTCTTCTAGCTCCACCAATGCAGGCATCAAATTCAAATTCCTCAATCACATCTAACAACGTATACGTTTGTAAGCCATTGCGGCTTGGAAATTTACCCTTGCCATCTTGTAATTTTTTAGCTGTAATCGTATCTGTTACATATCGAACAATTAATTTTTCATCTAATTGTTTCGCTAAATTATCACGATAGGTTATGGCTTCCTCAAAATTATGTCCTGTATCAACATGTACTAAAGGAAATGGAAATTTACCTGGACGGAAAGCTTTTAACGCTAAATGAACCAAGCATAT
>JAYVIS010000142.1:0-14988 GCA_043769975.1 Bacteroidota bacterium | reverse complement strand
ATGTCAATTTTTATTTTGAAATTGAATGCTATATTAATTCAAAACTATCAGGCGTTAGCATGAGTAAATTAGTAAGTGAAAAATATAAACAAGCAAGTTTAATTTAATTCAACAAAATGAAGCCAAGTAACCAACTATTTGATTTAATTCAATCTCTAACACCAGATGAAGAGTTTCATTTTAATAATTCATCATCCATACAACAAGGAGAAAAAAACTATATTAAATTATACAACTTTCTTAAAAGCCAAGAAGAGTATGATGAAGAAGAAGTTAAAACACATTTTAAAGACGAAGTGTTTATTCAACATCTTGCTTCAGAAAAAAATCAATTATTGCACCATGTCCTAAAAAGTTTAAGATACTATCGTTATGAAAATAGTATAAGTGCTCAAATTGATGAAGAAATTAAAAACATTCAAATTTTATTTAATAAATCTCTTTACAAACAATCACGAAAACAATTAAGCATCATTAAAAAAAAGGCAAATGATCACGAATTATTTTATAGCCTTTTGGATATTATTGAATTAGAAAAAGTTTTAACCGATATGGAAGCCTATTATGGCGACATTAATTATAAAACGATTGATGAATTGATTGAAGAAGAAAATGACATTTTTTTAAAAATAGAAAATTGCGCAGCCTTTGATATTCAATTAGCAAAACTAAATGCACTTTCTTCAAAATTAATGATAGCAAGAAATAAGGCAGACGTAAATGAAATCGACTTAATATTAAAAGAAACCATAAAAATTGCAGCCAACAAAAATATTTTATCTAACAAATCCAACATCATTTATTTATATACTATTGGTTTATGCAATCGTTTGTTAAATAAAATGGAGGATGTGCACAAGATATTTTCTGATTTAATAATTGAAATGGAAAACAAACCCGAAATAATTTCGGAAATGCCCAATTATTATATTCTATCTCACGGTTCACTTATAAGATACTGCGCTCTAAAAAAACAATACAATGATGGTTTTAAATTAATTGACAAATTAAAATCATTATCGTTAAATAAGATGTTTAAAGCAACTGACTTACAGATTAGTATTTTCACACAGTCATTGGTTACAGAAATGTTATTATACTCATATATTGGGCAGCATGAACAGGCTAAAAAAATAATCCCACTTGTAATAAAAGGTTTAGATAAATATGAGTCAAAAATAAATAACGAAGAATTATTACGCATCTATCACGCAATTGCGATGGTGTATTTTGGTGTTGGAGAATTTAATAAATCTTTACATTGGTTAAATAAAATCATCAATCAAAATTTTGAAGATTTAAGACAAGATACAGTGAGGATATCAAAACTCATTTACCTTATCGTGCATTTTGAATTAGGCAATGATGATCTATTACAATATATATACAAATCGACCGTAAGATTTATAAATACTCAAAAAAACCAATACCAATTTGAGACTGTATTTTTAAATAATTTTAAAAAAATAGCCATTTCAAAAAAGGAGAGTAAACAAATTGAAAGCTATCAATCTTTTAAAGACGAACTGATAAGCGTTTTTAAAGATAAATATGAAAAAAACGCCTTAGAATTTTTTAATTTTTACGCTTGGTTAGATTCAAAAATATTCAATATGACCTTTGCTGACGCAATAAGACTTAGAAAAGAAAATCTTTAAATCTCATAAGCAAGTCAACAAATTATTCCGTATTTTTAAACCATGTTAAAATCAATGACCGGGTTTGGAAAAGCCACAAAAGAGTTTGCTAATAAAACAGTAAATGTAGAGATACGATCACTAAATAGTAAAAATTTAGATTTAAATTTAAAACTATCTTCAGTATTTAGAGATAAAGAATACGAACTCAAAAGTGAAATATCAAAACTATTAGAAAGGGGTAAAATTGATTTATCTATTTATGTAGAAAACAAAATTCAAGAAGCGCCAGTAGAAATAAATACGGCTTTAGCAAAAGTGTATTACTCAAAACTACAAGAATTAGCAAAAGCACTTAACGAACCTCAAGTTGATTTATTTAATCAGGTATTAAAAATGCCAGATGTATTAAAATCTGAAAGAAAAGAACCGAATGAACAAGATTGGTTGGATATGAAAGAAGTCATTCTTTCAGCTGTTACAGAATTAAACAACTTCAGAATTGACGAAGGCAAATCAATTGAAAAAGACTTTAATGATCGAATTGGAAATATTTCAAATGCACTTGAAAGCATAAAAAAGCACGACTCGAGTCGTGTACAAACTATTAAAGATCGAATAAAAAAAGGATTAGAAGATAGTGTTGGAAAAGACAAAATAGACAACAATCGATTTGAACAAGAACTAATTTATTATATCGAAAAGTTAGATATTAATGAAGAGAAGGTTCGACTACAAACACATATTGATTATTTTTTAAAAACGATGCATGAACCCGGTGCTGGCAGAAAATTAAATTTTATTGGACAAGAAATAGGCAGAGAGGTAAATACGATTGGTTCTAAAGCCAATGACGCCGAAATGCAAAAACAAGTTGTTCACATGAAAGATGAATTAGAAAAAATAAAAGAACAAACAAATAACGTACTGTAACATGAATTGGTTTAAAATTTCAGGATATTTATCTTTAATACTGGGATTAGTTTGCTGTATCAGTTTAATAAATCCTTACTACTTATTTTTTTCATTGTTATTTGCAATATTAGGTTTTGTATTTTCTACAATAAATATTTACTTGAATGCCAAATACGAAATCACAAAAAAATCATTTAGTTTAGGTTATATCGGCATGGTGTTGAGTTCAGTGCCAGTCATATTTTTATTAATTTTAATTATTAAACATTAGTGAAAAAAATTAACCATTACTTATCACTTGTAAAATTTAGCCATACTATTTTTGCCTTACCATTTGCATTAATAGGATTTGCATTAGCACTAAAAACAAATGAACCGTTTCAGTTAAAATTATTTTTACTTGTATTGTTATGCATGGTGTTTGCCAGAAGTGCAGCCATGGCGTTTAATCGTTATATTGATAGAGATTTTGATATTCTAAATCCAAGAACAGCTGTTCGCGAAATTCCGTCTGGAATAATAAATGCAAAAAATGCCTTAACCTTCGTCATAATAAATTGTCTGTTATTTATACTTTCCACCTATTTCATTAATTCAATTTGTTTTTATTTATCTCCAGTAGCATTATTTGTAGTTTTGTTTTATAGTTATACCAAACGTTTTACACCCTTATGCCATTTAGTTTTAGGAGTAGGTTTGGCCCTTGCACCCATTGGAGCATATTTAGCAGTAACAGGTGTTTTTAATTGGCTGCCACTTTTATTTTCTTTTACAGTTCTTTTTTGGGTAAGTGGTTTTGATATTATTTATGCTTTACAAGATGAAGCCTTTGATAGAGAAAATAAACTAAAATCAATTCCTGTTTTATTAGGAACTAAAAACGCTTTATTATTTTCAAGACTTTTACATATTTGTTCGATACTTTGTGTTGTATCTGCAGGTTATTTTGGGCATTTAAATTTCCTATACTGGATTGGCGTTGCAGGTTTTACCGGATTAATTGTATTTCAACATGCCTTAGTAAAACCTAGTGATTTATCAAAAATAAATTTAGCATTTTTCACTACAAATGGTGTAGCGAGTGTATTATTCGCAACCTGTACTATTATATCGTTTTTTATTTAATGAAATTTCAAAAAAAAGTTAGTAAAAAAAAGTTAGTAATTGCCTTAATTATTTTTATAGAAACATGTGTCTTTTCCTACACTTGTAATAAATGGATAATTTCTTCTACGCAATCGCAATTATATTCCGATATAAATAAAATACCTTTTCGAAAAACAGGCTTAGTTTTAGGCGCAAGTAGAAAAACAACCAGAGGCACTGATAATTTATATTTTAAATACCGAATACAAGCAGCATATGATTTATTCACTAATCATAAAATTAAGTATCTTATATTAAGTGGAGATAACCATACAAAAGGGTATGACGAACCAACAGATATGCGCGATGCCTTAATAGAAAAGGGTGTTCCAGACACTTGTTTGTTTTTAGACTATGCAGGGTTTAGAACCTTTGATAGCATGGTAAGAAGTAAAGAAGTGTTTTGTGAAGATAGCATAACAGTAATTTCACAAGAATTTCACAACCAAAGAGCTATATTTATTGCCAATAAAAATAAAATTAATGCCATTGGATTTAATGCAAAGGAAGTCAATAATAAATATTCATTTAAAACTAGTGCAAGAGAAATTTTAGCAAAAGTAAAATGTGTTTTAGATATTTATATCCTTTACACCACTCCAAAATTTTTAGGAGAAAAAATTAAAATTGGTTAACACTTAATTGTACAACATATGAAAATAATAATTCACGGTGGTTTCTTTAGCGAATCATCCCAATCATCAGAAACTAAAATAGCAAAACAACAAGCTTTAACGAGCATCGTAGAAAAATCTTACGACTATTTAAAAAATCATACTGCTTTACAAACTATTGTATATGCTGTTGAGCTTTTAGAAAATGACGAATTATTTAATGCTGGTATTGGATCGCAAATTCAAAGTGATGGAAAAATAAGAATGAGTGCGTCACTAATGGATGGATTAACAACACGCTTTAGTGGTGTCATCAATATTGAGGATACAAAAAATCCAATTAGAGTTGCTGAAAAACTTTTTACTTATGATGATAGAGTTTTAGGCGGAAGTGGTGCAACCAATTTTGCAAGGCATAATGGTTTTGAAGAATTTAGCACAGAAATTCCCCAACGAAGAAAAGAATACGAAGAAAAATTAGCAAGTAAAGGTACTGGAACTGTTGGTTGTGTTGCATTGGATGCACAAGGAAATATTGCGGCGGCTACATCTACAGGCGGCAAAGGTTTTGAAATGCCAGGACGTATTTCTGACTCTGCAACATCAGCAGGAAATTATGCAACAAATGATTGTGGTGTAAGTTGCACTGGCGTAGGAGAAGATATTGTAAGTGCAGCTGTAGCAACGAAAATTGTAACACGTGTAGCTGATGGAATGCCAATAAAAACTGCATTTGAAAAAACATTTGCTGAATTAAAACTCATTGATGGTTTTGCTGGCGCAATCGCCATTGATAAATCAGGAAATTTATATCACCAAGATTCACATCCTAAAATGGTTTTTGCAAGCTATGATGGAATAAACCTTGAAGTGTTTAATTAAAAATAATTGATATGCCTAATCACGAAACATACATGTTACGTTGCCTTGAACTTGCAAAAAAAGGCATGGGACATGTGGCTCCAAATCCATTAGTTGGTTGTGTCATTGTGCATAACGAAACAATCATTTCAGAAGGCTTTCATTCTAAATATGGAAGTGAGCATGCTGAACCAAATGCCATAAACAAAGTTGACAATCACATTTTAAAAGATTGCACTTTGTATGTTAATTTAGAACCATGTTCGCATTATGGAAAAACACCTCCTTGTGCTGATTTAATCATTAGCAAGGGAATTAAAAAAGTAGTGGTTGGAAATTTAGATGTAAATCCTTTAGTTGCAGGAAAAGGAATTAAAAAATTACAAGATGCAGGAATTGAATTGGTACATGGCATTTTGGACAAACAGTGTAAAGAATTAAACAAACGATTTTTTACATTTCACGAAAAAAAACGTCCATATGTTATTTTAAAATGGGCACAAACAAACGACAACTACATTAGTAAAATGCCATTGCCGCCAAATATGGCAGACAATTGGATTACAGGGGAAGAAAGTAAAACATTGGTGCATCAATGGAGAACAGAAGAACAAGCCATATTGGTTGGGCACAATACGGTTGTTGTGGATAATCCTCATTTAACAGCGCGTTTATATGAAGGAAATAATCCAGCAAGAATTGTCATTGACAGAACGCTTGATTTGAATTTAAATTATAAAGTGTTTGATGCAAAAGCAAAAACACTCATTTTTAATTCAATCAAAAATGAAACAAAAGAAAATTTACATTGGATAAAAATTGATTTCACAAATTTTATTGACGAACTGTTACATCAACTTTATGAATTAAACATTAATTCCGTTATTGTGGAAGGTGGTTCACGAACATTAGAACATTTTATAAATACAGAAATGTGGGATGAAGCAAGGATTTTTGTTAATCCAAATCTGAATTTTGAAAAAGGTATCGACGCACCATTTCTTGATTTTAAAACAAGTCCTTTTCAAACCATTGGGACAGATAAATTATACCTAATAACAAACACAAATAAATGATTTTTTTAACACTCTCGATTTTCGTATCCATTTTATTTGGCATTTCTTTTAAATTAATTGCAATTAATAAAATCAATTCATTTCAAACTATTATTGTTAATTATATTGTAGCAGGCTCATTAGGTTTTTTAACTACAAAATCTAATGTGACACCCTTAAATGCACCAGAACAACCATGGTTTTATTTTGCTTTAGGCTTAGGCCTTGTATTTATAGGTAGTTTATTTGTTATAGCTGAAACAACTGCAAAATTAGGCATTTCTGTAGCCCAAGTAGCAAATCGTATGTCCGTTGTTGTTCCAATTTCTTTGGCAATACTATTTTACGGAGACAGTTTAACTGCGCTTAAAATTATAGGGATTGTGTTGGCAATCATTGCCGTTTACTTAGTTTCACATAAACAAAATAGTGACACGCCACAGCCAAAAAACTGGTGGCTGTTTCCATTAATAATTTTTATTTGCAGTGGTATTATTGATTCGACAATTAATTATGCGCAACGCAATTTATTAAATGATGATAATTTTGATGCGTTTTTATCTACTATATTTTCAACTGCCTTTTTGTTTGGCATCATTGTGTTGTTGTATCAACTCATCATTAAAAAAGAAAAATTTCAATTAAAATCTATTCCAGCAGGAATTATTTTAGGAATTATAAATTATGGAACCATGTTTTTTATTATAAAAGCACTGAATAGTAAAATACTTGAACCCTCTGCTTTATTTCCAATTAATAACCTCAGCATATTAACTCTATCAACTATTATTTCTGTTATTGTTTTTAAAGAAAAATTATCGAAAAAAAATTGGTTGGGAATAGCGCTCAGTTTAATGGCTATTTTAATACTAGGCTTACTGCCATTGATTTCAAACTTTTAAGGGTATTAATTTATTAACTCCATTTAGTTAATAAAAGATGACTAAAATCATAACCTTTTTTTATTTACTGCGTACAACCAAGTAACGAAACAAATTAATTCTTTATTTCTTTTAATAGAATAAAGGACGAACAAAAGTACAACCGCAACACCCAATTACATTTTATTGCAACGCCTAAAAAATTGTTTTTATAAAACATAAAATACTATTGCCCAAAAATTAAAAAACAAAAAAACAACCAATAAAAATGAAAAAACTAACCTACTTAAAAAACCTAAGCCATGAAAAATTTAACCTTCCTTCCAACAATGTTGGCGTTAACCATTCAAGTAATGGTAAACGGCCAAACTCAAGAGAACCAAGCTCGTAAAATCAGAGTAGATATTATGGGTAACAAAAACGCAACAACCCAACCTCTTTCCACGTTGCAAAATAACACAAATGAATCATCCCTCGATTTATTGATTAGCCAAGCAAATCAATTAAAATCAAACCAAGCGTATTTAAAAAATGAAATAACTGAAATTGAAAAAAAATCAGTTCTGGTAGACATAGAGATAATCAATTACCAATCTATTGCGAACCAAAAAAACTATACATCCAACAAACAAATCATTTCACACTTATTTTCAGAACTGAAACACGAAACTGAAAAAAGTAAAAAAGCAACTGTCTTAAATTCTGAGGCCAATCGTTTAATCACCATTGCTATTGAAATGATTGAAGAAGCAAATGCGCAATTAACTAATTTTGCAAAATATGGAGGTCTTACAAATGCCAACCAAAATGAGTTACTAGCAATCAACAAACAAAAAGAAGCCATTTCATTATTAAGAGAAGATTTTAAATCAAATTCTAATTCTCCGCTACTTACAATGAATATGCCGCAAACTCAAGAAAATAATTTAACACAAACCAAAAATATAAATTCAATCACTACTATAAATACAAAATCAAATTCAGAAAATCTATCACGTTTAATTACAGAAACTGAAAACTTAAAACAAACCATTTCAAACATCAGAGAATCTGCTGTTAATAAATCGAAAAATGAAAAAGAGTATATTTTAGCTGAAGCAAATTCTTTAGA
Source organism: Bacteroidota bacterium (assembly GCA_043769975.1). Classification (GTDB taxonomy): domain Bacteria; phylum Bacteroidota; class Bacteroidia; order B-17B0; family Aurantibacillaceae; genus UBA4416. Next base: position 6,768 of record JAYVIS010000142.1, on the reverse strand, counting down.
AAAAGATTACCTAAAAAATAAAATTTCTATTTCTGAATTCGAATCACAAGTTGTTTACCAAGTATATAATCAAAACAAAGAAATTATTCAAAATTTATTAAATGAATTAAATATTAATTCACAAAACTATAAAAAAGCCTCTCAATTAGCTTTAGAAGCAGAACGCTCAATAAGAATTGGTAAAGAAATGCGTGAAGAAGCAAAAGCTCAATCATCATTAGCTGCAACTTACGGGGCAATGTCAAATGCTCAGGAACAAGAAGAACAAGCCATACAAAAACAAAATGAGGCTAAAAACATCGTTACCAAACATGCGATTACACAAACATTGGTAATGAATTAATGGTTTAAAATAGATTTATATGTTAGTTTTTAAGTATAGATTTTAATAAAAATGTATCTTTACTTACCAATGAAAATACTACTAACTACTCTTAATGCAAAATACATTCATACTAATTTAGCAATTAGATTATTATATGAATTAAATCACGAATTTGAAGGTTTAGCATGGAAAGAATTTACAATTAAAGAAGATAAAGACGATATAGCAGAAGAATGTGCACAATATGATGTAGTTGCTTTTAGCTGTTATATTTGGAATATTACACAAACATTAGAAGTTACTGAACGCATTAAACGATTAAATCCTCTTACCAAAATTTTATTAGGAGGACCAGAAGTGAGTTACGAATATGAAAATGTAATTTCGAGAAGTGATGTTGATTATATCATAGTTGGCGAAGGAGAAACACCATTTAATGAATTTATTCACAGTTTCCCGAATGTTGAATTGGTTCAGAGTTTAGTATTTAAAAAAGATAATCAGATTGTTGCAAATAAAACGGCTCCAATGTTTGATTTAAAGAATTTTGAAAATAGCATGCCTTATCGTTTTGATAAGCCCGAAGATTTACTAAAAAAAGTTTTATACATTGAAACGTCGCGCGGTTGCCCTTACAAGTGTGAATTTTGTTTAGCAAGTTTAGATAATAAAGTTAGGTATTTACCAAATGCCAGCATTAAAGCAACGCTGCTGCATATGATGCAACATGGCAAAGTAGTTAAATTTTTAGACAGAACATTTAATATTAAAAAAGATTTTACGCTTGATATTTTTGATTTTATATTAGAACACCATCAACCTCAAAATGTGTTCCAATTTGAAATTACTGCTGATATTTTACATCCTGATATAATAAAATATATCCATGAAAAGGTTCCTAAAGATTTGTTTCGTTTTGAAATAGGAATACAGACAGTAAACCAAAAAGCAAATTTACAAGTAAGTAGAAAACAAAGTTTCGAAAAAACAAAAGGCATAATTTTAGACTTACAAGATAAAATTGAAATGCACCTTGATTTAATTGTTGGCTTAGCACTTGATGAATGGGATGACATTAAATATAGTATCGAAGAAGTGTTTAAATTATTTGCACCTGAAATGCAATTAGGCTTTTTGAAATTTTTAAAAGGAACACCATTGCGTGATAAATCAAGTCAGCACGGCTTTGTTTATGACCCCATGCCTCCTTATCAAATTATTGAAAGTGATTATTTAACAAAAGAACAACTGGCTCAAATTGTAAAATTAGAACATGCTTTAGAAATTTACTGGAACGGAAAAAAAGCTATTAACACGTTGAAATATGTAACAACACATTATAGCATTTTCGATTTTTTACTAAACCTTGGCGCTTATTTTGGAACACAAAAAGATTATCATAAATATACGTTAAACGATGTGTTTGAAATATTAACTCAATTTGTAAGTATCCAATATCCTAATGATGCCGTGCTAAAACAACTCATTGCTATTGATTATTATTTACACTTTAAGGTAAAACCTAAAAATTTATTTTTGGAAGAATTTTCTCAGGCTGAAAAAACAAAAGTTATTAATGAGTTAAAATTAAATCATCACAAATACCGTTTTGTAATTTTACCAATTGATTTTGACTTTAAACAATTTTCTAATAATCAGAGTATTCAAGAAACAAAACAACCTTTAATTATTCAATATAACGGAACTACAAAAGCCGAAATTGTATATAATGCAACAACTTAATCATCCCAAATTAGAAAAGCTTTTACAGCAAGCTTATTCGGCAGAAAGAGCGGCATCATTTGCTTATATTGGACATGCGGCTGCAGTAAAAAATAAAGAAGAGAAAATTGCCATCAAACAAATTGAAATGGATGAATGGAATCACCGCGCTGAAGTTTTAAAACTCATGCAACTTTATAACGTTCCAGTTTCCAAATATTATGAAATTCGTTTTTATATTATTGGGAAAGTTATTTCGGCCAGCTGTTTTATAATTGGTTGGTTTATGCCTTTTTATTTTGCTGGAAGATTAGAAAGTGGTAATGTGTGCGAATATTTCAGAATGAAATACTATTTCAATTCACTTGGCATTAAAGACCATGATATATTACTTTATGAATTAGGTATGAAGGAAAAAGAGCACGAAGTTTATTTTTTAGAACAAATAAAAACCAACAAACTCCTCCCCTATTTTGAAAAATTATTTAATTGGGGAAATAAAAAAAGTTTCAATAATATTGATTGGGACAACCAACAACCTGTTGATGAAAGTGATTTGTATTGTAAGAAGTAATAAAGCTGATTGTAGAATTATGAAAGCTCCATTTTAAACCATTCATTAACTATTCAATTCTCAATCCTAAATTCTTACTCGGATTTAAGGTTTGCACTTCATTTAATTTTTAAACTATCACTAATAGTAGTCCATCTTTTTTCTACAGATGGAATAATTGCTTGAAGCAGACAACTGTCGCTTTTGTAATAGGATTCCACATCTGCATAACTATTAAACGATTTATTAAATAAATTATATTCTGCTCTTAATTTTCCTGCTTTATCATACTCATTTTTTGTGGCAAATAAGGAAGTACCGTTTATTCCAAAAGTTAAAATATCGAGATTAGTCTTATCATATAATGAATACATTTTTGATCTTGCACACCAATCGATTCTCTTACTATTGTAATATATTTTCACGGCTCCAATTTTTTTGAAAAAATCAAAAACTGGGATAGTTGAATCAATCGAAAACGTTTTTTCGACAGAATACGAAGTATCATGAAGTGGAGGATAGCTATCCTTCGAAGCAGCCAAAGTAGAATCAGTAATTTGCTCAGAATTTGTTTCTGTAGTTTGGTTGCTACAAGCAAAATTAAACAATACTGAAAATGGTAGAATATAAATTACTTTGATAGCTTTCATAAAGAATACTTTTTGATAAATATAACTTTATTTGATTTTGAAGTTGAGCACAGCTCGTTAATTTTTGTTATTAAACAAACCGATACAAATAATTTTATCTTGCCTTGTGGTTTAATTTATATAGAAAATTAGTGACTTCTAACAACTAATAAATGACAACACAATAAAAAAACTACCCAATAAAATCAAAACCAGTATAAGGCACTAATACTTTTGGTATTTTTATTCCATCCGCTGTTTGGTTATTTTCCAATAAAGACGCCACAATACGAGGTAACGCTAGCGCGCTTCCATTCAAGCTGTGCGCAAATTGGGTTTTTCCATTTGCATCTTTATACTTACATTTTAAACGGTTAGTTTGAAATGTTTCAAAATTTGAAACTGAACTTACTTCCAACCAACGTTTTTGCGCTGCGCTCCAAACTTCTAAATCGTAAGTTAATGCAGATCCAAAACTCATATCGCCACCACATAATTTTAAAGTACGGTAAGGCAATTCTAATTCTTGTAAAATACCTGAAACAAATTCACGCATCGTTTCAAGCGTTTCGTAAGATTTATCGGGTTGTGTAATTTGTACAATTTCAACTTTATCAAATTGATGTAAACGGTTTAAACCACGCACATCTTTTCCGTAACTTCCTGCTTCTCTTCTAAAACAAGGTGTGTAGCCACAATTTTTAATTGGCAAATCACTTTCTTTAAGCATCACGTCTCTATACATATTTGTAATAGGAACCTCAGCTGTAGGAATTAAATATAAATCATCAACTTGGCAATGGTACATTTGTCCTTCTTTATCAGGTAATTGTCCTGTTCCGTAACCACTATCAGCATTCACTAAAATAGGAACCTGAACTTCGTTATAACCTTTTGCTGTTGCTTTATCTAAAAAATAATTAATTAATGCGCGTTGCAATTTTGCACCTTTTCCTTTGTAAACAGGAAAACCAGCACCCGTTAATTTTACACCTAATTCAAAATCTATTAAATTAAATTTAGTCGTTAATTCCCAATGCGGAACAGCTTTATCATGTAAAACAGGAATTGCTCCAACTTCATTGACTACTTCATTATCTTCAGGCGTTTTTCCTTTTGGTACTGTTAAGTTTGGTGTGTTTGGAACAGTTACTAATATTTTTTGAATCTCAGCTTCAATCGCTTTTAATTCGTCATCAAATTGTTTTTCATTTAGTTTCAATTCAGTGGTTTTAAGTTTCAGCGTTTCAGCTTCTTCTTTTTTACCAGTTTTCATGAGTTCGCCAATTTGTTTAGCTAAACCATTAGCTTCCGCTTTTACATCATCTGCTTGGCGTTGAGCTAATTTACGATTATCATCCAATTGTAAAATAGAATCAATAATGCTTTCGGCATCTTTAAAATTCTTAATAGCTAAACGTTTTAAAACGTCTTCTTTATTTTCTCTGATGTAGCTTAATTGTAACATAATGATTTATTTGGTGCCGTAAATTTAACCTTTGTAATGAATTATAAAAATTTGAAATTGAGAGTTTATAAACTCCAAAATGTAAAATATAGTTGAAAGCTCTAAACACAAAAAGCCCTTTGTTTACCAAAGAGCTTTTTTGAATGTAGTTTTTTGATAAAATTATGCTTCGTTAGGAACAACCGATACGTAAGAACGGTCATCTTTTTTCTTTTTGAAAACAACTTTTCCATCAACTAATGCAAATAATGTATGGTCTTTTCCCATTCCAACATTTACACCTGGATTGTGGCGAGTACCTCTTTGGCGAACAATAATGTTACCAGAAATACAAGCTTGACCTCCAAATATTTTTACTCCTAAACGTTTACTATGCGATTCGCGACCGTTATTCGTGGAACCCGCGCCTTTTTTATGTGCCATTGTATTTAGTTTTTAATGTGTTATTAATCTTCTGATTTAGCTGCTTTCTTAGCTGGAGCTTTTTTAGCTGCTGCTTTCTTAGCTGGAGCTTTTTTCTCAGCAACAACCTCAACTTTTTCAACTTTGTTTCTTAAAGAAGGTGGTAAGAAATTTCTTACTGCTTTTTCAGATTTTAATTCCTCTTTCAATGATTCACCTTTACCTAAAATTCCTTGAATTAAGATTTGAGTTAAACATTGGCGGTGGTTATTCCATTTTTGGTAACCTTTACGTCTTTTTTTCTTAAAGATGATTACTTTATCACCTTTAATGTGTTCTATTACTGTGGCTGCAACTTTTGCGCCATCAACAGTTGGGCTTCCAATAGAAATTTTACCATCATTTTCGATTAAGAAAACTTTGTCAAACTCTACTTTTGCACCTTCGTTAGCATCTAGGCGGTGAACGTAAACTTTATTGCCTCGTTCCACTTTAAATTGTTGCCCTGCTATTTCTACAATTGCGTACATTGGGTATTGGTTTTTAGTTAATAATTTTTTTTAAGGACGGCAAAGATAGACGGTTTTTTCTATCCGCCAAAGTTTTTCAATACTTTTTAACAGTACAAGGTTCAAATAAAGGGTAAAATTGTAAAAATTACTCTTTGTCGATACCTATTTCAGGCGCTTCAACTTCCTCAACGACAGTATTTCCCTTCTGTTTCATAACCCAAATCCCTAAAACGATGACTCCAACCATCACAATTTGGAGTAAATTAATGACTTCTCCATACATAAAACCCCATCCAATGGCTACAATTGGTATTAAATAAGTACAACTCGACGCGAAAACAGCCCCGGAGAGCTTTATTAATTGATTAAATGCAACAACTGACAATGCAGATCCGAAAATGGCCAAAATGGATATGAAAAACAGAGATGAGCCAGCTTCAGCGTTTTCTGTGGCGTGTTTAACAACATCCGTAAAGCCAAATAAATAAATAGCCGCAATTGGCCCAATTAAGGTAAACGACCAAACGGTTGCTACAACCGAATTGACTCCGTTTAAATACGTATTTATCCCATTTACACTAACGGCATAAGATAAGGTTGCTATGGCAACTAATAAGCAATATATCGCGTTTTTTGATGATTCAGAATTTTCTCCAAAATAGATTAAAGCAATTGCTCCAAAAAAACCAAGCCCTACGCCAATGATCTGATTCCTTGTTATTTTTTGCCTAAAAAGAGTTACGCCAATTAATATTGTAAATAAAGGCGTTAGGGCATTTAACATGCCTGTTAAGCTACTACTTATTTCAGTTTCGGCTTTTGTGAATAAAAAAGCAGGTATTAAATTTCCAAAAACGCCGGCTAATAATAAGCCTTTGAGGTTTTTACGCAGATCAATTTTATAATATTTGAACAAAAAAGGAAGTAAAAACATGGAAGCAATGGTTATTCTTAATCCCGCAACTTCATCACTCGAAAACCCCTTTAATCCTTCCTTAATTAAAATAAACGAGCTGCCCCAAATACACGAAAGTGTAATTAAAATAACCCAGGATAACGTTTTTGTATTCATAACTATAAAATGGTTACAAATGTAGGTTTTATGGTGAATTAAAAGTGTATTCCATTTTAAATAAAAAAACAATACACAAATAACT
>JAYVIS010000141.1:0-3270 GCA_043769975.1 Bacteroidota bacterium | reverse complement strand
AGTAAAAATTACGAATTTCACGATAACTCATAATACCCCCTTTTTTTGACCAAAGATAAACATTTTTTTACAAGCAACATTTTTGCGTAAGTCCTAATTATAACCTAAATTAATATAGTATGGAAGGAACGGAGACGTTTTAAAATCTTGAGAGATTACTTTCCCCAAATTAAATGTAATGTCAGCTCTCTTGAAGGACTTTCCAACTTGTAATCCATAATAAAAATTTCCTCCAGTAGCGGGTTCATACCAACCATCTACAACATCTGCATAAACTTCATCTTTATATTTTTGCGAGTGTTTAAAATGTGTTACTATGGCTTTATCAAAGCCAACTTCTACTGCCACAAACCACTTAGGCTTATAAAATCCAATAACCCCTTTCATATCGCTGCCAAAGTTTTGAAGTCTCACAAGATTAGTTTGGTGTTTTCTGTAAACTCCATATATTGAAACTGACCCTGCAAAATTGAATTTGTTAAATAAACGAACTTGACCGCCAATTTTTGTTTTGAAATCATCAAACATCGACTTGCCTGATGGCATAGAGAAAATCGCGTTTAACACAATTGGTAATTTTGTGTTTAATTTGTAACCATAACCAAGACCATAGGATACAGAATAATCCAGTCCAAAATTGGCGTTTAATATATGCTTAGTGCTATCTAATGCTTTCCAGTTTAGCATTTGTGCATTCGTATTACTGTATTGTGCAATAAGTATTACGAGTAATCCTAAAAATTTTATTTTTTTCATAATTTTATTTTTGTTACAAAGAATTTAAATATGCTATTACTTTTGGTTCGGTGAAGGTAGTCCAAGTGTCAATTTGGTCAAACATTCCAGAGTGCCCAACACCATTCACTTTTATAACTTCTTTGTTTAAATAAACTGAAGTTATTTTTTCTGCCCAACTATCAGGATAAGCCTTATTGTTGCTGCTGTAAAAGAATTGTACTTTTGGTTGAAATTGAGAAATGCCCATTGAAAAATCTGGATTGTATTTTTTTCCTGTTTCAAACATTGCCGCACTTATTACTGCGCCATAACGAACGGATTTGTAATAAATCCCATTTGCACCCAAGTTCGATTTTATATCGCCAATAATGGCATTGCTTGTCGATATTAGAGCCATTTTATAGTCAAGAATGTTATGTTCATTTTCTTTTCCTGTCATAAACTGGTCTAAATAAGTTGCATCATTTAAAGCTTCGCTCCATAATTTAAATGAACGCGAATTACCTACATATTGAAATACATCACTCCATTTTAAGCCTCCAGGTTCAGCTAATATCAAACCGTTTATTTTATTTGGGTATTTGCCTGCATAACTTGTGGCCAACATAGCGCCCCAAGAATGACCCAAGAGAACTACCTTTTGATTTGAATTGATTTTATAATGGTTAATTATGCCATTCAAATCGCCATAAAAAGCTTTATCAATTGCATCTGCTCCATGGTCTAAATACCATTCTTTTGGAAATCTTTGAGATAAACCAGAACCTCTTTGGTCGTAGAAAATCACTCTATAACCCTTGTCAGCCAAACTTTTGCAATTGAGCAAATAATGAAAATTTGCACCAGGCCCTCCATGTAAACAAATAATCAAGGTACCATCTTCAGGCCCAAATGCTTGTGCATGTAGTTTAGCCCCATTTACATTGATAGATGGTAAAGTAGGGTCTTCCATTACCGTTTTAGGCGCTAAGTTTCCAGGTTCATCAATGTATTTCCTTTTTTCGCAAGCCGAAAGCAGGCAGAGTGCAAGGCAACTAATACTGCCCCATTTTAAAATTTTATTTTTGTAACTCATATAAATTTGATTTTATTGAAGTGCAAAAGTACAGCTCCAAATTCGATTAAAAGACTCAATATATAAATTGAACCTCCTAAAAATCAAGTTGTATGTAATTGAATATGAGTTAATTGTGTTAATTGAGCCATCAACGTGACGATTGCGACGTTGCTTACCTTTAGTTTTGTTTATTTAAATATTCACTCGGTGTTATACCGATATGTTTTTTAAAGTTTCGATTGAAAGACGCTTTGGAGTTGAAGCCACAATCGTAGGCTAAGGAAGTAAAAGTAAAACGACTGTTTTCAGACTTAACTACTTGAAGTAAAAATTCTCGAACACGCAATTCATTAATTAAATCGTAAAAAGATTTTTGTTCTTGTGTATTGATTACTTCAGATAATTTATTGGGGTGTACCTTTAAACATTGAGCCAATTGGCTTAATGTTAGTTCTGGATTTAAATAGTGTCTTTCTGTGTGAAGCAATTGTTTCAATTGTTGATGTATTTTGGTAGCTTCTTCTTCGCTCAAAATGGAATTTTTATATTTTACATAAACAGCTTCTCCATCTTCAATTTTAATTGGTGCACTTGTTTCATAGGATTGAGTAACGGTTGTTAGAAAATTATTATTTACTCCACTAAATACATTTACCTGAGTAATACCAAAATAACCTAATAAGATTAGAAATAGAGTTGAACTAACTGAAGTGATACTATCGTCCTGAATAATGAGTACGACAAGCCAGATGAACAACATACCAACAATCAAAAATATTAGCCAATTAAAGCGGATTTTTTCGGTGTTAGAAAATTGATGTTTCATATTCTTTCTAAACTGGAGTAATATCCATAATGACCATAAAAAATAAAAAAAACCAGAAACATACGTTATAATAGTTCTGGAAATTTCTAAGGTTGAATTGGAGCCACCTTTCGAATTCATTAAGACCAGTTTCTCTTCATAGGATAAAAAGTAAAATTTTACATAAAGCAAGAAAAAGATAAAATATAAGGCTAAGTGTAATAAATCTAAAGGTCTAAACCGAATAGGATGTATTTGATATTTGGTATATAAATAAAATAATGGAGCTACTGCGATTGGGGCATTTAAACCAATAACTAAAGCATCAGGATATAATAGATGCGAATTTGTAAAAACCCAAAAGGTGTTAAAAATAGTTTGTGCAGAAAAAAACAATAGTACCAACAGTATATAATCAGGAGTATGCTTAGTTGGTTTAGTTAATATTATTGCAATTAAAAATAAAGCAATAGAAATACCAGCAACAAAAATATGAATCATATATTTAAATTTAAAATTATTTTGGTGTAAAATAAAATAATAAGTTTTGAATTATTTTTTGCTATCGTCTATACACTTGCCATTAATTTTTTATGGTTCTTAGAAAGTTATTGCGGAAACCCGTCTAAGAATGAGCCACGCTGTAAGCGTCTGTTACCGCTTTAGCACC
>JAYVIS010000140.1:0-2766 GCA_043769975.1 Bacteroidota bacterium | reverse complement strand
CGGGGTATTTTCTTCAGGTAGTAAATAATAAAACTATTGCGCAAACAATCGTAAAATATGTAACTAGTTTTTTTAGCATGTTATTTAGTATTAAGTAGGTGTTTGATTTCAGCATTTTCTTTTTCAAGCAAATCTAAACGCTTATTTTGTTCAATTAAATATAACGTTAATTCTTCAATTTTTTGCAATAAGGTCGTTTGCGTTTTGCCAATATCAAAACCATTGTTGGTCTCTACATCTTTTGCACTCGGCACATTTGGTAAATGTTTGTTTTCGTTAATGTATTTTTCTACTTCTTTTAATGGCATTAATTTATAGTTTTTGTCAAAAACGAAATCAGCCCAATTTGTAATTAAAACAATAATTTCTTTGCAAGCAACTTTACCATCTACATGTAACATTGCATTATTATGTGTGCCAGTAGCTACTCTTTTACTTCCTATAAAAGTTCTTCCATCATTTTGTACTTCAAAAACATTTTTGGCCAGCGAAACATTATATACAGAAATAGGTTTAGAAGCTGCCAAATTATCTGTGATTACAGATAATTCGCCAGTAGAAGCAATATTTAAAACTTCCCTGCCTTTTGTAGTATTATAAACAGACAAAGCATATGGACTAAAAAAACCAGAAGTAAGTGGTGTTGATGAGTTTGTTGTTATTTTCACATTCCCTTTTGGCGCAATTGAAAAAATTTCATTGAATTCATTTTTAATTGATACAGCATTAGTAAACGTGTTTTTCACTTTCATATTAAGAGCTATACTTACCGTTCTTACAGGGCTTCCTATTTCGAGGTTTCTTCCAACTTTCACAAAACCAAAATCGGTACCAGCACAAATATCCACATTGGCTAAACAGTTAGCAATTTTAATATTATAGGGCGCTGCTTCCGGGTCGGCCAATAAGCCTTTTGGATAATCAATATAACCATTTGTGCCATCATTATACATTTGAAAATTTTGATTAAGCGCTGCTGCAAATTTAATCCCATTTACTAAAATTGAACTTGAAGGAAAAACAGAGCCACAATTGGTTGGAGCTGTTACTGAGCTAACGCCAATTCCAATTAAATCAACAAGTGGCGCAGGTGTTAAATAACTAAAACCAATTGGCCCAACTTTTAAATTGCTAGTGCTTATTGTTCCAGTAACATCAAGTGCGCCGGCAATTTTTGCATTGCCATCTACAATAATATCTTTTTGTGCGCGCATGGTATCTCTCGCGGTTACTTCACCAATTGCTGTAATGTTACCAGTTGCACTTACATCACCAGTGGTTTGTATGTTATTGGTAACATTTAATGAATCATTAATTTTTAAGGAACCTGTTACTGTAGAGGTTGGTATTGTTTGAGCGTTTGCTTCAAACAAAAGCGTTCCTAAAAATAGTGCTGTTGAAATTATTTTTTTCATTTTTGTTTAATTTTTTTGTAAAAAGTAATTCTGTTTTTTTTATTTAATTAAATTGAAACATGTTGGTGGAAAATCTACAAAAAATATTTTAGAAAAACCAAGTAGTACTACTTGGTAAAAAAACCAAGTAGTAAACCAAGTAGTCTCATGTAGCAGAGCAGGTAGTCGTATTGTCTTAACTCATTAAAAATCAATAGGATGTGAAATTTTTTCATTTTCTTACTACTTGGTTTTTACGAATTATTTTCAGAAAACTGAAAATTTTTGAAAAAACGAAAAACGAAAAAAACGTCAGGAAATAAAAATTAAGCCTGCAAGAAATAAAAAAATAGATCTGTTTTTTACAGACCTAATTTTCATTTTTAATTAAAAAATTGTTTTTAAAACACCCTATAAAACACAAACCTAAAAATTTAATATTAAAAGAAAAATAGGAATTTTTAAAATTAAGTCATTTTACATTTTGACTTTATTCAAAAGCTAACATATATTATAAATTTAAAGACAAAGACAAAGACAAAGACAAAAATAGAACTGTTGTTTTAATCTTCTGCATTCTCAAAAAAACTAAAATGCACATTTCCATATTTTCTGCACTCTGTGAAGTGTTTTTTTGTGCTTAAATCTGTCTTTGAGCCGTGTTCTATAATAAGGATGCCGTTTGGTTCCAGACAGTTTTTTTCAAAAACCAAGTCATAAATTTTTTCAATATTTGGTAATTCATAAGGAGGATCAGCAAATATTAAATCATATTGACTATGAGATTTAGCGAGAAATGAAAACACATCTGAGCGTTCGTTAAATATATTTTTAAACCCTAATTGTTTGGCTGTTTCTTTGATATAATTTAAACAAGGAGAGTGATTATCAATCCCTACAATTTTTTTGGCCCCTCTTGATGCAAATTCTAATGAAATATTTCCTGTTCCACAAAACAAATCAAGAACGCTTAGTTCTTCAAAATCTACTTTATTGTTTAAAATATTAAACAAACCTTCTTTTGCAAAGTCAGTCGTTGGCCTTACGGGTAAGTTTTTTGGCGGTAATAATTGTTTACCTCTATGAGTTCCTCCTATTATTCGCAAAACAATCTGTTTAATAAAGTATAATTAAAATGTTGTGGCATGCCTTCAACAGCACTATAAATCAAACTTTTATTTCCGCTTGCCAATCTTAAGTTGGCAATGTATTTTTTTAATACGCTAACTAATTCCGAATCGCTCGCAATGTTTCCTGTTATACAAATTTTTGCGGTAAGCGGATTTAATTGATGTTGTTCTAATAAGAATAGTAGATAATATAATACGTCTTGCTCTGTTTTTACTGCAAATTGATTAACCATTACTAATTC
>JAYVIS010000139.1:0-14327 GCA_043769975.1 Bacteroidota bacterium | reverse complement strand
AAAGATCCTCGTAGCTTAGATACGATGATTTTTATTTGTGAGGGAGATTCAGCAAGTGGTTCAATTACTAAAACACGAGATGTTAACACACAGGCTGTTTTTAGTTTAAAAGGAAAACCATTAAACTCTTTTGGCTTAGGTAAAAAAGTTGTTTATGAAAACGAAGAATTTAATTTATTACAAGCCGCATTAAATATTGAAGATGGTTTAGATGAATTACGTTATAATAATGTGGTGATTGCAACTGATGCCGATGTTGATGGTATGCATATTCGTTTATTACTATTGACTTTCTTTTTACAGTTTTTTCCTGATTTAGTGAAAAATGGGCATGTATTTATTTTACAAACACCATTATTCAGGGTTAGAAATAAAAAAGAAACAGCTTATTGCTATAGTGATATGGAAAGAATGGCTGCAATAGCTAAATTAGGTCCAAAACCCGAAATTACCCGATTTAAGGGTTTAGGAGAAATTTCTCCTGATGAATTTAAACACTTTATAGGAAAAGATATCCGTTTAGAGCCTGTATTGCTTGACCAAAAGGCGTCAATCCATGAATTATTGAACTATTATATGGGTAAAAACACTCAAGAACGTCAAGAATTCATTATACAAAACCTAAGAGTTGAAAAAGATGTGGAAGAGGAATTAGTTAAAATAGGTTAAAATTTTATTATATTTAATTTTTGGAACAGCTATTGAAATATTAGAATCAAACAAACAAATAACAAATAAAAATAAACACCATGAAAACAATTAACTATTTATTAATTCCAGCTATTGCTTTAATAGCTACAACAAGTTGTAAACATAAAAAGGCTGTGCCATTAGCAAAGCAAGAAGGCTTAATCGAGATTTCAACACCTTTTGACTCGAAAGATTACAGAAATGATGAGGAAAATTTTAGATCGAAACAAACTGGTAAATCTCCTGATTTAGCTACTGCAAAAAAAATCGCTTATCAAAATGCAAGAGCAGAAATGGCTGCCAATATCAATGCAGTGGTAAAACGAGTAACTGATCAATATACTAACCAAAGAACTATTGGTAATAAACAAGAATTTGAAAACAAATTTGAAGAATTATCTCGCGAGGTTGTTAAATTAGAAATGAGTAATGTTAAAGAACTTGGACAAAAAACGTTTCAAGATCCTTCTGATAAAGCTTATATCGTTTGGATTGCATTAGAAGCTAACAAAACAGGTGTTCTTGAAAAAATTGATGCAAAAATTTCTAGTGATGCAAAGTTAAAATTAGATTACGATAAGCAAAAATTTCAATCAATTTTTGATGCTGAAATGAAAAAATTAGGAGAAGAAGGTAAATAATTAAATTAATTAAAATAAAAGCATCATTTTTGATGCTTTTATTTTTAAACCCAATTTTTATCAAAATAATTTATTACATATTAATTTTAATTGGTTTCCTAGCGGTTTCCTGTACAGGCTCTAAAAAGTATTTTAAAGCAGCAGAAAAGTTAGAAAAACAAGGCTTGGTAAATGAAGCTGCCCAATATTATTTGGAATCTTTGGAGAGGAAAAAAAATAACACTGACGCTCGTATTAAATTAAAAGAAGTAGGACAAAAGCATGTTAATAATTTGGCCTCAAGTTTCTTTAGAGAATTTAATACTCAACAATATGAGCAATCTATTGAGACTTATGATGAAATGAAGCAATTCACTTCAAAAGCAATTGTTTTAAACGTTGATTTAAATTACCCACAAGCATACAAAGAGGATTATAGTAAAGCCTTAGAATATTATTTAGCTAAAAATAATAATGAAGCGAAAGAACTTGTAAATCAAGGAAAGTATGATTTAGCTTTAAAAAACATTGCTAAAATAAAAAAGTACGATGCAAATTATAAAAACACGAATGAATTAGAGGTTGTTTCCAATTGCGAGCCACTCTATTTGATTGCCATTCGAAACATTGAATCGCAAAATTATAAATCAGCTCAAATCGATTTATCTAAAATAAATAGTATTTCTACATCTTATAAAGATTCTAAAGAATTACTTGATTTAACAACAGAATTGCTCAAAACTAGTTTTATGATTTTTGAGCCTAAAAACTCTACTGAAAAAGTTATAGAAGATAAATTATTTAATAGTTTCATAGAACTTTCTTATAAGAATAATACAAAAGTGAAATTGATTAATAATACGCCATTTTTATTTATGCCCAATGCAAATGATATAACAAATGCAGGAAATGTAGATTTAATTCAAGCTATTAAAAAAGCAACTGGAGCAGATTTTTTTTATGTATTTGATATTTCAAATAAAAAGGAAAGTGAAACACCATTAACTCGAGTGTCCTCATATTGCTTTGAGAAAATTGTAACAAGAAGAGATACTATATACGTTACAGAGTATCGACCACAACAATATAATCAAGTAAAAGGCAAAAGAAATTATGAATATGAATTTAAATACAAACTAATTGATGCGAATACTAATCAGGTAGTTACTTCTAGAAGTGAATTATGTTTCGGTAGAGATGAAATTGATTATTATGAATTTGTAAGAGGCCGTAAGACTGGGAATCAACCAGATTTTAATATGAATGTAAATAATTATTTTCCCTATAACCCCGGAATTACAATGCCAATAAATCAATATAACCCAAATAATTGGCGTGGCGCTTTTAATAATAGAAAAGAATTAAAATCGTTTACTGATTTAAAAGATCAAGCAGATAATAAAGCTGTGACTGTTTTTTCTAATACGTTAAATAATTATATAATTAAATAAAATTGAAAGCAAAATTAAAATATTTAATAATCCTTTCATTTGTTTATATGGGCATTTCTCTTAATGCTCAATTAACCACAGAAGTTTTTGCCCCAGGTTGGGTAACAAAACGTCCTGTAAATAATTCTAAATTTATTGGAATTGGAGTTGCTGAAAAAAACAGTAGTAATAATTATCAAAGTGAAGCTAAAAAAAATGCTTTATTTGATTTGTCTTCTGAAATAAAAGTTGATATATCTACAAATTCAATTTTATATACGGTTCAAAATAACAATCAATTTAATGAGAATTTTAATTCCCTAATTAAATTAAGTAGCAGCGATAATATCGAAGGCTATAGATTAATGGATACCTATGAAAATGAAAAGCAATATTGGCTATATTATGAATTAGATAAGGCTGAATATGAAAATTTAAAACTTCAAAAGAAACAACAAACGATAGCAAAAGCTGTAAATATTATTAATTTATCTTTTGATGATGAAAAAAACGGCAATTTTACAGGCAGTTTAAAAAAGCGAATTCAGGCATTTGGTATTTTAAGTCCTTATTTAAATGAAGAGGTAAATTTTGAGTCGTCTAACAACGTGAAAAACATTTTCGAATTATCGAATTTAATTCAAAAACAAATTCAGAGTATTACAATTGTAAACACGAAAACAATATCTGTTGTTAAGCCTTATCAGCCTACATATAAACCTTTGGTTTACAAATTTGTAATCAAGGCCAAAAATCCTTTAGTTGATTTTCCTTTTAAGGTAAAATCAGATAATGAAAGTGTGAGGGTTAAAGAAACGTCCTCAACAAATCAAGTTGGTGAGTTAGAAATAAATTTAATAAAAGTTAAGCCATTAAATCAGGAAATTTATTTTACGTTAAATCCTGATATTGATAAATTGATGATGAATGATAGTGTTAGTAAGTCTTCAATTACAATTTTGAAGCAATTTATTGAAACATCTCAATTAAAGGCATTTGCAAAAGTTAGTTCCATTACTGTTTTCATTTCTTGTGTAGAGAAAAACAACTTAAAAGTAAATGAGCAAAAAATTCTAGAACCAATTATAAAGTCAAAATTTAATGGAGAGGAAGTGAAAATTGTTGAACAAAAAGAATTGGCTGATTTTATTATTGAAGTTGATGCAAATACGCAAAAAGACATTAGTTCAGACATCTTAAACTCCACCTACAGTGTTCAATTATCTTTCTTGAAAATCAAATTATCATTAAGAAACACCCAGACTTCAGAATTAATATATAGTAATGAAATTTCTGATATCTACGGCTATGGAAATTCTCAGGAAACTGCAGGTTTTAACTCTTATCAATCTGATAAACTTAAAATGAAGTTAAGTGAAGCTTTATTTTTCTTAAAAAGAAAACTAATTGTTTATTAGCTTTCCCTTGTGAATATCTAACCCCTTTTTGCTCAAAATTGTTTGAAAAACTACCCTACGCTTAGTGTATATTTGTTTTTTAGTTGAATAAATAGCAATGGAAGAGAATAACACAGAAAATCACAATGAATTAAGCACAGTTAAGCATGTTTCGGGCATGTTTAAAAATTGGTTTGTTGATTACGCCTCATATGTAATTTTAGAGCGTGCAGTGCCTGCAATGGAAGATGGATTAAAACCAGTTCAGCGTAGAATTATGCATAGTATGTGGGAGTTGGAAGATGGGCGCTACAATAAAGTTGCCAATTTAATTGGTAATACAATGAAATATCACCCACATGGTGATGCTAGTATAGGTGATGCATTAGTTGCAATTGGACAAAAAGATTTATTAATTGATTGCCAGGGAAACTGGGGTAATATTTTTACTGGAGATAGCGCAGCCGCACCTCGTTATATTGAGGCAAGACTTTCTAAATTTGGTCAAGAGGTTGTGTTTAATCCTAAAACAACTAATTGGGGTTTAAGTTATGATGGCCGTAATAAAGAGCCAATTACATTACCTGTGAAATTTCCTTTGGTTTTAGCTCAGGGTGTTGAGGGTATAGCTGTTGGATTAGCAACTAAAATTTTACCTCATAATTTTTGCGAATTAATTGATGCTTCTATTCAAATTTTAAGAGGAAAAAAAGCAGTTATTTATCCTGATTTTATAACAGGTGGAATTGCAGATTTTAGTGATTACAAAGATGGATTAAGAGGTGGAAAAGTTAAAATTAGAGCACGCGTAAAAGAATTAAATCCAAAAACATTAATCATTACCGAAATTCCATTTAGTACAACAACTAGTTCATTAATCGATTCGATTATTGCAGCTAATGATAAAGGGAAAATTAAAGTAAAAAAAGTTGAAGATAATACGGCTGAAAATGTTGAAATTTTAATTCATCTTCAGCCAGGAATTTCTGCTGATAAAACAATTGATGCATTATATGCATTCACGAATTGTGAATTAAGTATTTCTCCAAATGCTTGTATTATTGAAAACGAACGACCTCGTTTTGTTGGTGTAAGTGAAATTTTAAAAGTTTCGACAAATCAAACATTAGCTTTAATAAAAAGAGAGTTAGAAATTGAACAACGTGAATTAGAGGAAAAATGGCATTTCAGTTCTTTAGAGAAAATTTTCATTAAAGAAGAGATGTATATCGACTTTAAGAAATATAGTAACAAAGAAACTTTATTTGAATATTTATATGAATGTTTTAAACCACATAAAAAGAAATTAATTAGAGAGATTTCTGATGAGGATTTAGGACGTTTAACTCAGATTCCAATGATTCGTATTACTCGTTTTGACAGCATTAAAGCTGAAGAACACATGAAGGAATTGGATGAAAAAATTGCTATAGTTAAAAATCACTTATTAAATTTAATTGATTATGCTGTTGAGTTTTTCAAAAACCTAAAAAAGAAATACGGAGCAGGTAGAGAACGTAAAACAGAAACAAAACAATTAGAAACCATTATTGCAACTCAGGTTGTTATGGCAAACGAAAAATTGTATATGAATAGGGCTGAAGGTTTTGTAGGAACAAGTTTAAAGAAAGATGAGTTTGTATGCGATTGTTCTGATATCGATGATATTATAGCTTTTACTAAAGAGGGTAAAATGAAAGTTTTTAAAGTTTCAGATAAAACATTTGTAGGAAAAGATATTTTATATATTTCTATTTTTAAAAAGAATGATGAACGGACTACCTATAATATGATTTATAGTGATGGTCCAAAAGGCATTACTTTTATTAAACGTTTTAATGTAACTGGAATTACCCGAGAAAAAGAATACGATTTAACAAAAGGAACTCCAAATTCATTCGTTCATTGGTTTACAATAAATCCAAATGGAGAGGCTGAAAAAATACAGGTAGTCTTAAAACCATCGCCTGGTTTACGTAAATTTGAAATAGATACTGATTTTGCTGAAATACCTGTGAAAGGAAGAAGTTCAACTGGAAATATTGTGACTAAATATGCTGTAAAGAAGGTATTATTAAAACATAAAGGTGCTTCAACATTAGCTGCTGAAGATTATTGGTTTGATGATGCTATTAATCGTTTAAATAAAGAGAATAAAGGGTCGTATTTAGGTAAGTTTGCTGGAGATGATAAAATAGTAACTGTTACAAGTAAAGGTTTTTATAGACTATACACGTATGATGTTTTAAATCACTTTGATGATGACACAATTTTAATTGAAAAGTATTATCCTGAACAAATCATGTCTTGTATTTATTATGATGGCGAAAGTAAATCATATATAACAAAACGTTTTATTCCTGAAAACACTTTGACTAAAACGTTAATAATTACAGAGCACGAAAATTCAAGAATAGAATTAATTACTTCTCAAATTTTGCCAATTATTGATATGAAATTTGGCAAAGAAAAGGATAAGGAGATTGCTGATGAAACTGTTAATTTAGTTGAATATGCGCCACTTGTTAATATGAAAGCTAAGGGAAAAAAATTGACTTCTTATAAAGTAAAAGAAATTAATTTGCGTATTTCTAAAGAAATTATTTTAGATAATTATGATGAAGTTGATGAAGAAATAGGTGGTAATGGCATGTCACCGATGGAATTACATCGCAGAGCAATGGAAAAACTTGACCCCTCAAATTTTAAAGATAAAGACGGACAAATTAATTTTGAATTTTAGTGAAACATTTTTATTTACTGAATTTATTTCAGAGTTTTTTAGAAGTTGAATCAAATTCATAAACAGATAAATGTTTTTATACAATTTAGGCATACAATTATTTAATATAGGAATTCACATTTCTTCATTATTTAAACCAAAAGCTAAATTGTGGATTAAAGGTCGAGAACACTGGAAAGAGAATTTAAAAACAAGTGTTGAAAAGTTGCAATTACATAATTGTGTATGGATACATTGCGCATCTTTAGGAGAGTTTGAACAAGGTAGACCTGTCATTCAAAAAATAAGAAAAGAACATCCTTCAATTAAAATTGTGCTTACTTTTTTTTCTCCCTCTGGTTATGAAATACAGAAAAATTTTGCATTGGTTGATCATGTTTGTTATTTGCCAATTGATAGCAAAAAAAACGCAAACAATTTTTTGGAACTATTAAAACCAAAAATTGCAATTTTTGTAAAATATGAATTTTGGTTAAATTTTTTATTCCAACTTCATAAGCAAAAAATTCCAACCTATTTAATTTCAACCGTTATTAAAAAGCATCAATCATTTTTTAAATGGTATGGTTATAATTTCAGAAAGGCATTAGCAACTTATAAAGAAATTTACACGCAAGAAAATGACTCATTGGAATTAATAAACCAACTAAATATTAATAATGCAAAATTAGCTGGAGATACTCGTTTTGATAGAGTTTTAGACGTTTGCAGGTCTCCAAAACAAATTAATGTGATTGAAGCGTTTAGGAAAAATGCTTTCGTTATTATTGGCGGTAGTACCTGGCAAAAAGATGAAGAATACCTAATTGAAGCCTTTGTTTATTTAAAACCAAAATTTCCTCAATTAAAATTAATTATTGCTCCTCACGAAATTGACGATTCAACTATTGAAAAAATTAAAAGTTTATTATCTAAAAATAATATTTCTTACCATTTATTTTCAAATAATGAAACTGAACTTACTCATTCCGTCTTAATATTAAATACCATTGGAATTTTATCTTCAGTATATCAATATGGAAATGTAGCTCTAATTGGTGGTGGATTTAATAATGGTATTCATAATTTATTAGAACCTTCCGTGTTTGGCTTACCTGTTATGTTTGGTCCAAACCATTATAAGTTTAATGAAGCCTCAGAATTAATTAAACTGCATGCAGGATTTGAATTTAAAACCTGTAATGATCTCATTCAATATCTTGAAAAATTCTTAAATGATTCTGAATTTTTAGATCAAACGTCTCTATTTGCAAAAAATTATGTTAAAAAAAATGCAGGTTCTACAGATGTTATTTATTTAGGATTACAAAAGGATTTAATTTAAGGTTTTTTTAACGAAATGACCTATTAAACCTATTGGTTTTTAACTTGATTATTTGAAAATAAATTGGATATTTGCTATATATTAAAAATTAGAAATTAAATGAATAAAATTATAATAGCTGCCTTTGTAATTGCTCTTTTTAACGCATGTACAGATTCAAAATCTAAGAATAATTCGGGATTTGAAATTAAAGGTAATTTATCAAACTCAAAATCTGAATCCATATTTTTAGAAAAGCTTTCTCAGCAAGGACCTACAGTAGTTGATAGCGCTATCATAAATGAAAAAGGTGAGTTCGTGATAAATAATTATTCACCTAGTGTTGGTTTTTACAGATTGAGATTATCGAGTTCTAATTTTGCAATGTTAGTTTTGGATTCTGCGCAAAAAATCACCATAACTGGAGATGCAAGGGATTTAGGTAATACCTATAAAATTGAAGGCTCACCTGACACAAAATTATATTTAGAGTATAATGAATTAGCGAAAGGTCAGAAAATAAGAACTGATTCATTAGAGTCAGTTTTTAATAATGCATTAATTGTTCAAAAATTAGATTCGCTAAGTGCTGATTCTTTATCTAAAGAATTACAAAAACCTTACGAGAAAATGATTGCCTCGTATAGTGATATTATTGCAAAAAAAATAAAAGAAAATGCTAGTTCATTTGCCTCTATTATGGCCATTCAACAAATTAAGCCTGAGTTTTATTTAGATGCATATCAAGCTTTAGATAAAGGTTTAGGGGATAAATATCCAAATAACGCTGACGTTAAATCATTTCATGGGATGATACAACAAACTGAAATGATGGTTTCTCGCACTCAAGCTATTAAAGTTGGTGTAGAAGCACCAGAATTAATTTTACCAATGCCTAATGACAAAGACCTTCCATTATCAGCATTGCGTGGGAAAGTTGTTTTAATTGATTTTTGGGCAAGTTGGTGTGGTCCTTGTAGAAAAGAATTACCGAATGTAAAACGTTGTTATGAAAAATATAAAAACAAAGGTTTTGAAATTTTGGGAGTTTCTTTAGATAAAAATAGAGATGAATGGATTGAAGCTATTTCTAAAGAAGGTTTAACATGGCCTCAGGTTAGTGATTTAAAATTTTGGCAAAGTGAAGCATGTCAGATTTATGCAGTTCAATCTATTCCTTATACTGTTTTAATTGATAAAAAAGGAATCATAATCGCCACTGATCTAAGAGGTGCTGATTTGGATAAGAAATTAGCTGAAGTTTTAAAATAATTTATAATGCAAAAATGTTTTATTTTTTTTATAACATTTTTGTTAATTACTATAAATTTATTTTCTCAAGAAAATTATTTTCAGCAAGAAGTAAATTATAAAATTGATGTAACATTAGATGATGTAACTCATAAACTTTCGGCTTTTGAAAAGATTGAGTATATCAATAATTCACTTCAACCTTTAAACTATATTTATTTTCATTTGTGGCCAAATGCCTACAAAAACAACGAAACCGCCTTAGCAAAGCAATTATTAGAAAACGGAGAAACTGCAATGTATTTTGCCAAGCCTGAAGACCTTGGTTATATTGATAGTTTAAATTTTTTGGTAAATGGTGAAGTGGTTAAAATGGAATTTGATAAAGAACATATTGACATATGTAAACTTATTTTAAATAAACCTGTTAATTCAAAAGATACCATTTTTATTACGACACCTTTTCGTGTTCAATTACCATCTGCTAAAATTTCTCGACTTGGTCATATCGGCCAAGCTTATGCTATTACACAATGGTATCCTAAACCAGCGGTATTTGATAGAGATGGTTGGCATCAAATGCCTTATTTGAACCAAGGTGAATTTTACAGTGAGTTTGGAAGTTTTGATGTTAGTATTACTTTGCCAAAAAATTATGTATTAGCTGCCACTGGTGATAGAATAGATGAACTAGAAGAAGAACTTTGGCTATTTGATAAAGTTGAGGAGACAAAGAAATTAATTGCAGAAAAAAAATACAGTAATGATTTGCAATTTCCATCATCTGATAAGGATTTTAAAACCATTACATTTAAGCAATACCGAGTTCATGATTTTGCATGGTTTGCTGATAAAAGATTTCATGTATTGAATGATGAAATATTATTACCTAATTCAGGAAGAAAAGTACATACTTGGGCTTTTTTTACTAATAGTGAACCTGAACTTTGGTCAAAATCGTTAGAGTATATCAATGATGCAACATTGTTTTATTCTGCATTAAATGGTGATTATCCATACAATCATGTAACTGCAATAGATGGGACAATTAGCGCTGGAGGAGGAATGGAATATCCTAATATCACAATTATTGGCGAAAGTGGAAATGACTTTACACTTGAAACCACGATTATGCATGAAGTTGGACATAATTGGTTTTATGGTATTTTAGGAAGTAATGAACGCGAATTTCCAGCCTTGGACGAAGGAATAAATTCCTTTTATGAAATGAGATATATTCGAACTAAATATCCTGAAAAGAAATTGTCTAGTTTGATTGATAGAGATAGTACATTTCGTTTTTTTGGGTTAAATAAGTTTAAGCATAAAGCTCAATATGAATTTTCATATTTATTAGCAGCTCGAAAAAATACAGACCAGCCAATAGAAACACCAGCTGCTGAATTTACTGAGTATAATTATGGTGCAATTGTCTATTCTAAAACGGCATTGGCAATGGATTATTTAATGAATTACCTTGGAAAAGATAAGTTTGATGATGCCATGAAGTTTTATTTTGAACAGTGGAAATTTAAACATCCAAAACCAATTGATTTAGTTAAAACATTGCAATATCACCTCAATGCTGATTTATCATGGTTTATTAATGAATTAATACAAAGTAATTATAAATTAGATTATAAAATAATTAATCATAAAACTTTGAGTGATCAAAGCCACGCAATTTTGATTAAAAATAATAGTAAACTGTTAGGTCCAGTATCTGTTTCAGGGTTTAAAAATGGGAATTTGGTTGGTACTGTTTGGTATAATGGTTTCAAAGGTAAGCGTGTATTTGAATTTCCTTCAAGTGATATCGATATGTTTAAAATTGATTCCGAAGAGTTTATGCCCGAAATAAATAGAAAAAATAACCGCATTCGTACAACTGGTGTTTTTAGAAAAATGGAACCGCTCAAGCTTAATTTTTTAGGAAAAATTGATGATTCAAATTATACTCAATTAAATTATTTACCAATTTTAGGATACAATCAATATAATGAATTTATGTTAGGTTGTGCTATTTATAATTATAGCTTTTTACAAAAACCATTTGAATTTACCATTGCACCAATGTATGCTTTTGGTAGTAAAACCCCAACTGGTTATGCCGATTTTGTGAAGCATGTGACTCAAAATAATAATTTGTTTCAAGAGATTAACTTCAGTGGTAAAGCAAAAACATTTTCAAACTATTTTGAAGAAACGAAATATTTTAATGAAGCAAATAACACATCAATTTCATCATTTAACTTAAATTACTACAAAATATCCGCTACAATTGACTTCGAATTAAAAAAAGGAAATCCTAGAAGTAAAACAGTGCAACACATTTCATATACTACAAATCATTTGTGGGTTGATGAATTAGATTTTTCACAAACATCTATTGTCGCTTCAATAGGTAAAAAAAACAAATATACCATCATCAATAGATTTCAATATTCATTACGAAATAATCAAATTATTAATCCTTACAATGTGATTTTAAACTTTGATCATAATGATAAATTTGGAAAAGTAAGTGCTGAATTAAATTATTCGATTTCATTTAAAAAAAGTAAAAGTTTAGATTTTAGGATTTTTGCTGGAACTTTCCTTTTTAAAGACAATAATCTTACAGAAGACTATCGTTTTAGGATGAGTGGATTTAATGGCTATCAAGATTATTTATATGACTATAATTTTGTTGGAAGAAATGAAACAAATGGAGTAGGGTTTGCTCAATTTACTGAAAATGATGGTGCCTTTAAAGTTTGGACACCGCTTGGACAAACTGCTAAATGGATAATAACATTAAATATTAAATCTCCAACAGTTGGTAAATTGCCATTAAAATTATTCGCAGATATTGGTGCTAGCGAGTTTAATGAAAGTTTAAATAAAGAGAAAATTCTATATACAGCTGGTGTTGAACTTTGTATTTACAAAAATATTTGTGAGGTTTATTTTCCTTTGATATATAGTAATGATATTAAAACAGCCTTACAAGCAAATAATAAAGACGGTTTTTTTGATACCATTAGATTTACATTAAATTTGCACAACATTAAACCGAAAAACTTTATCTCGAACAATTTTTTATAATGCAACCAGGAAAAAAAATATATTTTGCTTCTGATTTTCATTTGGGAGTTCCAACATTGGAACTTAGTTTGGTGCGTGAAAAAAAAATAGTTCGTTGGCTTGATTCCATTAAAGATACGGCTCAAGAAATTTATTTAGTAGGAGATATTTTTGATTTTTGGTGGGAATATAAATACACCATTCCAAAAGGACAAACACGCTTATTAGGTAAAATTGCTGAATTAACCGACTCAGGAATTCCTGTTAATTTTTTTACAGGAAATCATGATTTATGGATGAATGATTATTTTGTTTCTGAGTTAGGCGTTTCAGTTTATAAAGAACCTATTAAAAGAGTTTATAATGGTAAATCTTTTTTTATTGGACACGGCGATGGACTTGGGCCAGGAGATGCTTGGTATAAATTTTTAAAAAAGTGTTTTACAAACAAGTTTTTGATTTGGTGCTTTAATCGATTACATCCAAATTTAGGCTTTTATATAGCTCGACGTTCAAGCAAGCGAAGTCGGATTATTACTGGAGATTCTGATAAGGAGTTTTTAGGTAATGAAAACGAATGGCTTCTAATTTTTTGCAAAGAAGAATTAAAAAAACAACATACTGATTATTTCATTTTCGGACATAGGCATTTACCTCTTAATATTGCAGCTTCCGAAACGTCAAGATACATTAACCTTGGTGAATGGATTAATTACTGTTCATATGCTGAATTTGACGGAAAAACAGTTGAATTAAAGGCCTTTGAAGGTTGATTTAGATTCATCAAAATCCAAAATAAATAATATATTTGTTACCCATTATGCAACAAAAGAAATTTGTTACAAATATTGCTTTTTTAATTATCCTTAATTTATTAATTAAGCCATTTTGGCCTTTGGGTATCGAAACAGCTGTCCAAAATTCAGTTGGAAATTCTTCCTACGGTGAATATGCCATTTTATTCAGTTTTTCATTTTTGTTGAATATTATTCTTGATTTTGGAGTAACTCAATTTAATAATAAAAATATTGCCCAAAATAACCACCTGCTTACTAAACATTTTAGTAGCTTATTTACACTTAAGTTAGTTTTAGGGTTTATTTATATACTTATTACCATTCTGGCGGGAATAACAATGGGATATGATTTTAGGTTAATGAAACTTTTATCAATTCTTGCGGTTAATCAGTTTTTAATCAGCATGATAGCCTATTTACGATCAAATTTATTAGGTCTTCATTTATTTAAAACAGATAGTTTTGTTTCAGTTGCTGATCGGGTAATAATGATCGTAATATGTCTTGCCTTGCTTTTAAAATGGTTTGGTTTGCATATCGACATTATGAATTTTGTTTATGCTCAAACAATTGGTTATGTTTTAACTGCTGCCATTGCCTTTTTAACCGTATATTTTAAAACACATCATTTTAAGCTCAAATGGAATTGGCCATTTAGTATCATGATTTTAAAGCAAAGCTTTCCTTTTGCAATTTTAGTGTTATTAATGACTTTCTATAACAGGCTGGACAGCGTGATGTTAGGATTAATTTTGCCTGAAAAAATAGGTAGTGAACAAGCTGGTATTTATGCAAAAGCTTTTAGGTTATTGGAAGCAGGAAATATGATTGCCTACCTTTTTTCAGTTCAACTCATTCCTGTTTTTAGCCGGATGCTAAAACACAAAGAAAATGTAGAAAATATTGTAAAATTATCCTTTATATTATTGATAACGCCAGCGTTAGTTGTTTCGGTTGGCTGCTTTTTTTATGCCAATGAACTAACTGCCTTAATAAATCATGGCGCAACAGATTCTGCTCTGGAATTTAG
>JAYVIS010000138.1:0-7467 GCA_043769975.1 Bacteroidota bacterium | reverse complement strand
GTTATGGTGGAAGAGATTTGTATAGTAGTAAAAAAACACCAAAAGGTGATTGGGCAAAAGCTCAGAATTTGGGCCCTGCTATAAATACTGCCTATGATGAAGATGCTCCTTGTATTCAATCAGATGGTGTTACTTTAGCGTTTAGCTCTAATGGACATAATACAATGGGTGGCTTTGATATTTTTTCAAGTCAGCTTTCCGGTAATAGTAATTGGTCAGTACCAGAAAATGTTGGATATCCCATTAATACAACGGATGATGATATTTTTTATGTGATTAGTCCTGATGGACGCAATGCTTATTATTCTTCATTTAGAAAAGAGGGACGAGGAGAAAAAGATAATTATAAAGCAACCTTTATTGATCGTAAAGAAACTCCATTAACATTAATGAAAGGTAAAGTAATTAATGAATCTGGAAAACCAGCTCATGATGTTGAAATTACAGTTACGGATAATGAAACAGAAGAAATAGTAGGTATTTATCATACAAACAGTAAATCAGGCCAATACATTTTTATTTTAACGCCAGGTAAAAATTATAATATTACGTATCAGCAAGAGGATCATTTATTTTATTCAGAAAATATGGAAATACCCATGGAAACAAATTACTATGAAATTTATAAAGCAATTATTTTGCCTCCAATAGTTGTAGGATCTAAAATTACCTTAAACAATATTTTCTTTGATTTTGATAAGGCAACTTTACGCTCTGCTTCAAATGTAGAATTGAAAAACTTGGTTAAGTTGATGAAAAATAATCCAACTATAAAAGTTGAAATATCAGGACATACAGATAGTAAAGGAACAGCTAATTATAATCAAAAGCTTTCGGAAGATCGTGCCAAGGCTGTAGTAAATTATATGAAGGAAAATGGAATAAGCTCTAAAAGAATGATTGCTAAGGGTTATGGAAAAACCGATCCTGCCGCTCCTAATGAAAAATCAAACGGGACAGATAATCCAGAAGGTAGACAATTGAACCGAAGAGTTGAATTAAAGATTATAGCAATTAATTAATTCTATTTTTGTTGCCGAAGCCGAATGCCCAAATTAAATTTAGGGTGGGTTATAGGCTGCCTTTTCTATTTTGTTTCAACTATTGGAATTGTCAAAAAGCTAGGCTGTTTTTTGTCGCTGTATATTTTAACATGAGCGGTTTTTGCGTCTTTTGCAGTCTCTTTTGCTACAACACCGCCGCTACAATAATTTTTCTGAGTCATAATATTATTAGGAGAATTAATAATTATGCGTAAAGAGCTGCCTTTTTCGATTGCACGGGAGATAAATGCAAAGTTCCTAAAATCAAAAATATTTACTGTATTTGGAATTAAGAGTTTTTCTTTTTCATAATCATCTTTAAATCGAGCTCTAATAGTATTGCTAGTCATAAATGCACACGTGCCATCAGCTTTTATCTCATATATTTCAGCTCTAATATCAATATCTTTTACATCCGTTTCGATGTAAACTTTTAATTCAAAAAATCCCGAAACTTCAGTTTCGTTTTCAAATTGTGGAGTTTGATAGATTACGCCAGTTTCATTCACACGTCTGAACGCCGATGAATCAGTCATGCTATTATCAATTTCATCCTCTTCGGATGGTGTCATTTGGAAAATTCCGTTTGTTTTGTCTAAAGGGTTATATATGTATTGTAATGGCTTACTAGCTGTGGGCAAGTCTTTTTGTAATGAACCTACATTTATTGAGTTAATTGATTTAACTGAGTTATTTAAATATAATATTTTCTTTATTTTTCCTATCTCATCAAGTGATGATACGTATTTCCATATATCTCTATTTGTCACGAAATAGGCTACATTGTTCTTTAAGAAATCTGGTTTAATACTATCTTTTAATACATAATTGTACCATTCTGTATGTAGCTCATTCATTTCGATTAATGACGAATTACCAAAAACCAAACCTCCTAACTCTGGAGAAGGGTTAACTGTTCCTGAATGATCCCATGGACCAATAATCAGATGGAATTTATTTTTTGCATTTGTATTTGCGGACTGCATAAATTCTTTATAATACGATAATGTTCCATATTGGTCACCGTCATAACAACCAGTTATGCTCAGTATAGGAATATTTATTTTACTATACTGTGTTTGTGATGGAACCATGCTTTTTAAATAATCGTCTTTAGTTGAATGTGAAACCCATTTCTGATAGATTGGATTTGGATTGCCTGTTAATGAATCAAGACTTGAATATGGTAAATCATTCATATAACGCTCATTAAATTTTGACATCCAAAAATCAATGTCTGTAAATAGATTGAAGTTTGCAGCTTTTCCATTTGTAACTGCTAACCATTGAATTAAAAATGGGTCGCCGATATTGTATAGTCCTGGAAAGTCTGTGCCTGCTTTAGAGCATGCAACTGGAACTATTGTCTTTAAGCTATCAGGCAATTCTTTTATTGTTGCCCATTGATTGAACCCACAATAAGATGCACCCCACATAGCAATTTTACCATTACAGTAATTTTGTTTGCTTAGAAATTCTACGATGTCGAATCCGTCTTTAGCCTCTTGCATAAATGGGTCAAATTCCCCTTCACTTGCTCCTCTACCTCTTGAGTCTATTATTACAAAAACATAACCATTTTCAGCAAAATATTTACTTCTAGAGTGAAGTCGGTCGGCTGTGTAAGGAGTAACAGCGAATATAACAGGTAAAGTCTCTTTTAAATTATGAGGTTTGTATATTGTCGCATTTAAAAACACATTGTCTCGAAGTTTGATTTTATTGCCAAGTAAAATGTCGATGTCCTGCGACATAACATTATCACACAAAATAAATAAAGTGATGAATATATATAAGTGTCTCATAATGATATTGTATGCGTGTCTAAAGGTTGCCTATAACGTAATTATAGGGCTGATTTTTTCATCCTTATATACTTATCAAATATATCCATATTTTTCATAAACTATCAAATGGCGATACATTTTTTGGTAGACTCTTATTACTAGGAGTATTCACTTTATATTGAAATTAAAATCCGCGTTAAGGATTGCAGTGAAAATCCTTTTTGAGGCACGAAAAAAGATTGTAACGAAAAGCCTGGGCCAAAGGCAACGCCCAAATTCTCATTATTATTATTATTAAAATACTTTTGAAGGCAAAAGTATCCAAAACCTTATGATTTTGTGAAAGGCAATTCCTGCGGACCGCTGCTAAAATGAATCCTCGCGCATTTGCCTTCGCATATTCATTTGACAGCTATTGCTGCACAAAATCATAGCATAACATCTGTTGTGTAAACTTCGAAAGCAAAATATAAATATGATTGAAGTAAAAATTCGCGTTAAGGATTGCAGTGAAAATCCTTTTTGAGGCACGAAAAAAGATTGTAACGAAAAAGCCTGGGCCAAAGGCAACGCCCAAATTATTCTTATTAAAACTCTTCCAATACTTTTGAAGGCAAAAGTTTTCAAAACCTTATGATTTTGTGAAAGGCAATTCCTGCGGACCGCTGCTAAAATGAATCCTCGCGCACATACCTTCGCATATTCATTTGACAGCTATTGCTGCACAAAATCATAGCATAACATCTGATGTATAAACTCCATAAGTAAATATAAATTTGAATTGAAATCAATATCCGCGTTAAGGATTGAAGTGAAAATCCTTTTTGAGGCACGAAAAAAGATTGCAACGAAAAGCCTGAGCCGAAGGCAACGCCCAAATCATTTTAAAAAGCCTGGCTGTTGGGAACGCCCAAATTAATATTAAAATTTAAATTTTCCTCTGATTGTGACAGCGGTAACGATGGCAGTGATGGTCCCTAAAAATAAATTTTTAAACACAATACTTGTACATTCTTTAAACAAAGTAATTTGTTCAATTTCTTTACTGATTAAGTTTGGAATTTCAGCATCGGTAATTTTAAGATTACCACTTTTTATTTGAGCCTTTGCTAAATCAACCCCATAGGTTTGTATGAACTCAATTTTGTAAGCTTTAAAATCCATTGTAAAAAATATAGCTTGAAAAATAACAAGTATGATCGTGCTAAATACAATAAACTTAAATCCTTCTTTTACAGCATCTTTCCCACCAATGTTATTATTGAATAGTGCTTTTTTTGAATATACCATTGAACCAACGCAAAATGGAATAATTAATAACCAACCAATAATGCTCACTTTATTAATGTGTTGGCTGTATCCACCATAAAATGCGATACAAATGGAAACAATACAAAGTGTACTGTAAATAAATGGAAAATAAAAAGATTTAATATTCATGATAAAAGTATTGAGAAAAAATTATTTATTCATTCCAATTAAAAATTCCTCATTAGTTTGAGTTCTGCTAATTTGGTTTAATAAAAATTCCATTGCTTCAACAGGATTCATATCTGCTAAATGTTTTCTTAATACCCAAAGGCGTTGTAAGGTTTCTTTGTTTAATAGTAAATCATCGCGGCGTGTGCTTGAAGATGATAAATCAATAGCAGGAAAAATACGACGGTTAGCAATTTTACGATCTAACTGCAATTCCATATTACCGGTACCTTTAAATTCTTCAAAAATTACCTCGTCCATTTTAGAACCAGTTTCAGTTAATGCTGTTGCAATAATTGTTAATGAACCACCATTTTCAATTTTACGAGCTGCACCAAAAAAGCGTTTTGGTTTTTGTAAAGCGTTTGCTTCAACACCACCTGACAATACTTTTCCGCTGCTTGGTGCTACAGTATTGTATGCACGAGCCATACGTGTAATACTATCTAAAAGTATCACAACATCATGTCCGCATTCAACCATACGTTTTGCTTTTTCTAAAACAATGTTTGCAATTTTAACGTGTTTTTCTGCTGGCTCATCAAAGGTGGATGATACTACTTCTGCTTTAACGCTACGTGCCATATCTGTAACCTCTTCTGGACGTTCATCAATTAATAAAATAATTAAATAAACTTCAGGATGATTATAGGCGATAGCGTTAGCAATATCTTTTAATAAAACGGTTTTACCAGTTTTTGGTTGTGCTACAATTAAACCACGTTGCCCTTTTCCAATTGGTGTAAACATATCAATGATACGTGTACTATTAGTTTGAGTTGGGTGGCCTGTTAATTTTAATTTTTGATCAGGAAATAATGGCGTTAAATAATCAAATGGAACTCTATCTCTTACAAATGAAGGTTCTCTTCCGTTAATTTCTTCAACTTTTACTAATGGAAAAAACTTTTCTCCATCTTTTGGAGGTCTGATTCCGCCTCTTACAACATCACCTGTTTTTAATCCAAATAATTTTACTTGTGCTAATGAAACATAAATATCATCAGGAGAACTTAAATAATTATAATCCGAACTTCTTAAAAATCCATAACCG
Organism: Bacteroidota bacterium; assembly: GCA_043769975.1. Classification (GTDB taxonomy): domain Bacteria; phylum Bacteroidota; class Bacteroidia; order B-17B0; family Aurantibacillaceae; genus UBA4416. The sequence goes on along the minus strand of JAYVIS010000138.1, from coordinate 2,104 downwards.
TCAGGCATCATTTCTAAAACGCCTTCTCCAATTGCTATGCCATCAAAATTATAATAAACGCGTTCAGGTTTCGGTAGTTGTTTGTTTTCATGTTCTCTCGAATCTTTCGTTTCGTTAGATTCCATTCCTTCAACAGACAATTGCTTTTCTTCTCTTTCAACATTAATGGCAAAATCGTTATTTACAACTGGTTTTGCTTCGTTTTCTGCTTGCGATCGTTCGTTTGTGTATTGAGGGTGATTATGTTGTTGGTTTGGGTTTGGTCTATTTTGGTTTTGATTCGGATTTGGTCTATTTTGATTATGTTGTTGGTTTGGGTTTTGATTCGGATTTTGATTTGGGTTTTGATTCCTATTTTGGTTTGCATGATTATGCACTGGTTTTGGGTGATTATGAACTGGCTTTTCAGTCATCACTTTTTCCACGATTGGTTTAACTTCAGCAACAGGGGCAGATTCAATAACTGGTTTTTCTTCAACAATCGTTTTAATTTCTGGAGCAGATTCAAATAACGTTTTTTCTGGAGCAGCAGTAGTTTCAACCGGTTTTTGAATACGTGGTTTTTTTACTTTTGGTTCAGTTGTTTTTTCAACTTTTTCAATTTTTTCTGCTTTTTCAGCCTTTTCAATTTTTGCCATATCTTTTTTAGGAAATTCAGTAGTTAATTTGCTTGCTAAATCAGGGTTTGTAGTTTGAGCGCCAATAATTGCCATTACTAATTCGGGTTTACCTAATCCTTTAGTGTCAATTCCAAATTGTTTACAAATGTCTTTTAGCTGAGGCAAAGCTCTGCCAGATAAATCTAATACTTCAAACATACTATGCTTTGTTAAATGGGAAAATAATTATAAGAGTTGTTTAATTATAAAAATAAATTATTTTGATTTTTTGTTCTACACTGGTTAGTGAAGATTGTCATAAGACAATACAAGTATAAGCATTAATTTTAAATAACAAAATTATTTTAAAGAGATTTTTTGGCGAATTTATAGTCCTCCATGACGATTGTTTTCGAGCAAAAAAGGTATTCTTCTTTTATTGAATTAGAGCATACAATGATAGTTTTGTGCATCGCGTATGTCTCAATCATCTTTTGGTACCAACGTATCACAGTAGCATCTAAGTTAGAGGTTGGTTCGTCTAATAATAAAATGGGAGCATCTGCTAAAATAGCAAGTGTAAGTTTTAAACGCTGTTTCATACCGCTCGAAAACTGATGGATAAATTTAGTGCTATGTTCACCCATTCCTGATATTTCAATAATTTGTTGAGTCGTTAAATGATTGATAAATGGTTTATATACATAAGTATGTTTTATTAATTCTTCTAAGGTAAAATCTTCAATTAAATCTAAATAGGGTGAAGCATAACTACAATGCTTATACATTTTTTTAGAATCAATTTTATCAGTATTTAATGTAAATGATATGTCGCCTTCATTCAGTGTTAGATAGCCTGATAAGGCCTGTAATAAAGTGGATTTACCCGAACCATTCAATCCTAAAATGACTATTTTTTCTGCAGAATTAATTTCTAAATTTAAATTTCTAAAAATCCATTCAGCGCCAAATTTTTTTCCAGCATTAATTACAGATATCAGAAGATTTTGGTTCACCATTTTGAAGGTAAATTTAACATTTGATTTTAAATAATGCGAAAATAGAAATTTAGCTCGTAATTAAGTCTAAATGTATACTCAAAATTGAAGTTTCAAGGCTTTTAAAAAATGTTATCTTTGCCAAATGAAATTATTGAAACGCATATTTGCTCCCATTTGGAAAACTTGGTTTTTCTTGGTTTTTGTAGTTTCGTTTGTTATCCTTTATCCGTTTTTTTTAGTGACCATAAAAACACAAAACTTAAAAACGGCATTTGTTTTTAAAAGAATTTGGTCTAGCTGTATTGCTTATGGTTCTGGTATTTTTCCAAAATTAATATATAAATCTAAATCAAAAAAAATGCCCCAGCCATGTGTTTTTGTTGGCAATCATACTTCTTATTTAGATATTGTTTTAAGTACGTTTTATATCGATCATTTAGCAATTTACATGGGAAAAGCTGAATTATTAAAAGCTCCGTTATTTAGAACTTTTTTTAAAGGAAT
>JAYVIS010000137.1:0-4326 GCA_043769975.1 Bacteroidota bacterium | reverse complement strand
GTTTTAGCTGAGCAAGAAAAACAGCAATCTGATAAGGCTGTTAAAATACTTGAAAACACTTTAGCTGAATTAAAAGAATTAGGGTTTACCCTTGCGACAAAGGGAGAATTTGTAGGTAATAATTTTAAATCTTCAATAATTTTAATTCGTGGCTGAAAAACAAGCAATAAGCTCTAATTTTTATTCGCAAATAGTTATTATTTGCACCATTGCATCGTGTTCTGTTATTGGTTTTAGATATATGGTTTCGGAAATGAAAGAAGCTGCTAGAAACGAAATACAACCTATTGTTGAACGTGTTATTATTTTAGAAGAAACGTGTAAACAAAACGGTTTTTTATTAGCTGAAAATATTAATGATATAAATGCTACAATTACCAGCCTTGATTTATTTTTAGCTTACTATAATAAAAATTATCATAAGGAATTTTTAAGACCGTCCGATATTGTTGAACGTACACAAAAAAGAAAAAGATGAAAAACGAATTACATTTAAAGCAATTAAGAAATTTATTTACCGAAGATTCAACTATCAGTACCGTTGAAACTGATAACGAATTAATTTGTTATTTTTTAGAAGATTGTGATAGGGGTTTAACAAGTGAAATGAATGAAGCTGAAACGGCAGAAATAAAAGTTAAGGCTGAAACTTGTATCGGTTATGGTACATATAAAATAGATTTAACGCTTTCTAATCGCTTTCAAATTTGGTTGCCAGTATTATTAAACGTTGTCGGGTTCGCCGGCATACGACAACATAAAGGGAATAAAAAAGGAGATACCGAGGGTTGTCAACTTCCAGGTTTAAAAAAAGGTGTTGACTGTATTTCTGATTCTACTGGAGGGTTTTATAAATTGCTTTATATTTATTTAAACCATTTAACATTGGATTCTTTAGTAGCTCAACAGTTAGTTGCTTTACATAAAGAAGGTAAAATAAAATCAAAAGAGTTTGGCGAACTTTTTAACAAACACCGTGTATTAGGTCAGGTAATAATTATAACAATAAGCAAATGACAAAGAAAAACAAAAGTAGATTAGTAACAATTTTAGGTGTATTATCATCGTTAGCGACAGCGCTTGCAATTATAAATTTTAATACATTTGATTGGAATAAAAAAAATGACTTAATGAATTTATTTATTGTTGCTATGCCAGTTATTGGCGGTTACTTTACAACCATTAAAGAATAATGAAAAAATCAATTATAATCAGCGTTATAATGTTAATCGTTGGGTTTGCATTATTTTTATTTTTGCCTAAATGTACAAGTGAGGTTCAGTATAAACCGAAGCCAGTAATTAATATTCAAACTATTATTAACGATGAGTTGCTGAAGTTAGATATTAAAAACGCAAAAAAAGACAGCGCTATTAATGCAAGAAATATTCAAATGCGAAAAGATAGCATAAATTTAATAGCTCAAGTAACTAAATATAAAAATGCTTACTATAAAGCTATAAAAATAGCGCCTGACACTTGCAAAACTTATATTAATACAATTTACCAAGATTGCAATAAAGTAGACTCAATTCATGCTGTATATGCTTTAAAACAAGATAGCACAATTAAAGACCAGGAACAGCAAAAGCAAAATTTAAAAATGCAAGTTGCTAAAAAGGATTTAATTATTGGTGTTAAAAATGATTCATTAAACATTATGAAATTTAATAACGAGCAATTGAATAAAACTAATAATAAAAAAGAACTTGCTAGTTGGTTTAAACTAAGCGGAGGTTTATTATTTGGCTTTGTTGCTGGTAGGGGTTCTAAATAACACTATAAAATATATTGTAAAGCGCATTATTTATTTAATGCGCTTTTTTTATTGGTGCTGATTTACAGTTAGTTATGTAAAAATGTGTAAATAAATGTTTTTATGTGTAAAATTATGTTTATATTTGTAACATGGAAAATTTAACACATTACACAATTTTAGCGGTTATTGCATTGGGTTGTATTTACTGTCTTTACAAATCTTTAAAAAAATAAACATGAACCAATTAGAACAAACTCCTTTAGATTATAAAAAAAGTATTGAAAAACTTGAAAACGAAAACAAAGCAATATTTGTATTTTGTTTGATTTTAATTCTTGCGATATGTATTGTTGTTGTTTTGTTTATTATGCAAAGAAATGTTATAAGCTACCAACAAGATAGAATTGAAAACTTAATATTAGCAGCCGATTCTTATAAAAATTTATTATTAACCCCCAACAAATAAAATGGCAACAACCAAAAAAAAACCAGTAAAAAAGCGTCACGAAGTAGTGATTCGTATTTCGGATATTCCTGATAAATTGTTTAAATCAATTTCTGAAAATGCAACTAACGAAAGGCGTACAAAAGCAAAGGAAGTTCTAACTTTTTTAGAGCAAAATAATTATTCAACTAAAAAATAAAACATTATGCAAGTAATTGGAAGATTAAAATTAAAATACGATACAGCTTTCGTAAGTGAAAAATTTAGTAAACGTGATTTCGTTATTACAACTGATGAAACAACCCAGTACCCTCAATTCGTTTCAATGCAATTGACTCAGGATAAATGTAGCGTTTTAAACGACATTATTGTAGGTGATGAAATTAAAGTTGATTTTAATTTACAGGGTCGTGAATGGAATGGACCTCAAGGAATTAAATATTTTAATACTTTGCAAGCTTGGAGAATTGAAAAAATAGGTGGAACAGTTCAAGCACAGCAACAACCTCAACAAGCTACTGAAACAGTTGCTCCAGTTGTAAATAATTCTTCAATAACTGATGACGATGATTTACCGTTTTAATTATGGAAAATAATTTAATCATTTTGCAAGAAGCAAAACCAACTTTAACTCAGTTAATTTTGGTAAATATGGCACACGGAAGTTCTATTGAAGATGCTGAGCGTTTAGCTTTGCGTGAAATTACTAACTTTGAAATGATTGTTTCTACAAAACCTGACCTTTTACTTTGTGATAAACAAAGTATTTTGCTGGCTGTAAAACAATGTATTTCTGATAATTTAACCCTATCTCAAAGCGCTGGTTTAGTTTACTTATACCCTAGTAAAGTTCAAGTCGGTGTTGATGCATCTAATCAAAAAATTTACAAAAATATTTTGGTATATGAACCAACTGCTGAGGGTCGTATAAGTATAGCACGACAAGCTGGTTCAATATTAGACCACAAGCGTCCAACTTTTACATACGATGCAACTGGTAAAGTTGATACAGTTACATTTGAATTTCTTGTACCTAGTTACAATGAACCACGTTGGGAAAAAATAGTTTTTGATAAAAGTAACTTCGCTAAATGGCAGCAAAAAAGCGCTGCAAAATTTGGAGGTAATGCAAATGCTAATTATTTCGCTTGGAACGGTGGGATTGACCCTGAATTTGCTGGTAGCAAAGCAATTAAACATTCGTTAAAAAAATTAGGTACTAATAAAAACGAAAACCGTCAACAAATAGTACAGCCACAGTTTAAACCGCAAACTTTAAGAGCTGAAGTAATTGTACCGTTTGCAAATGTAATTGAAGAGCAACCAAATTTATTAACCCAAATGCCGAGCGCAGATAATTTATAAAAAAATGGAAAATAATCAAATCGTAAAGAAAGAAGAAATTGTAATTAAGAAACGTGAGCAATGGGCAAACGTTGGTGAAGTAATTCATAACACAGAAATTAAACTCCAATTAAAAGGGCAAACAAGCGCTGGCAAATTAATTGAACCAAAATCAATTGAACAAATTGTTGACAGCGAAACAGCTTTAAAAATTGGTAAACAAGAACTGGCTTTATTGGTTGCTGAGCGCAAAGAAATTACTGATAAATTAAATACAGTAATTTCACGTTTAATGAATCCTGAAAAAGAACTTGCTGAAAAATTTGCACCAATTGAAAAAAGTATTATCACTTTAAAACAACAAAAGGCGGCAAACGATTTATTAATAAAACAAAAGAGCGATGAAATGTTAAGATTAACAACCGCTTGCCAAGAACATATTATTAATTCTGAAGCTGTTTTCAAACAAAAAATAGCAACTCAAATTTCGTTAGCTTACGAATATGCATTAGGTAAAGGGGATATAAAAGTTGAAACATTAGAATCGTATTTAAATAAAGTAAAAAATAAATTTACTGATATTGATTTCACTATTAATGCCCCAGCTTTTAACTTTGTGCATACTACAAAAGAGGATTTAACTTTTTTATGGAGTAAATGTAATTTTTGTGATTCTGTTTTTTGGATTTCACAATATCACGGAGGTTTAATTTCTAAATTTGAATTCTTTAATATTGCAATTTCAAATAAAGTTGCTGCTCTTGAAAATTCTAAAAAG
>JAYVIS010000136.1:0-8273 GCA_043769975.1 Bacteroidota bacterium | reverse complement strand
CCCATGTTCGTCCAAACAAACTAAAAAATCAGCTGGCAACAAAAGTTTTTCGATTTCTAATGCCTCTGCTTTTTTTTGTTCTTCAAATGGTTTTTGACGCACCACTTTATTCATAACAATGGTTTCAGTACTGAATGAAACATAATTCTTTAAGCGATCGGTATATATTTTTATGCCTTCATTTAAATATGAATCGTTGGTTTTTTCTATTTGAATTAAAAGAATTTTCATGTTTAAATGAATTAAATTGGTTTAGGCATAATATTTGTAATTATTTATTTAAATTTACAAAGTAATGAAGTTTTTAGCAATATTCTTAATTAGTCTGTTTACATTTTCTTTTACATTAAAAGATATAAATGATGATGTTTCTGCATCCTTAAAACAAGGGAGTGTAACTGAGTTGGTGAAATTATTTTCTGAAAGAGTTTCTATTAAAGTATTATTGCAAGAAGATTTAGTTAGTAAATCTCAGGCACAAGCTATTATAGCAGATTTTTTTAATAAAAATAAAGTGAAAGGTTATCAAACGGCTCACACTAGTATCGTAAACGGCGATCAACAATTTATTACAGGAACGCTTGATACTCAAAATGGAAAGTTTAGAGTTTCCATATTAGTTAGAGGAAATTTAATTTCGCAGTTTAGAATTGAAAATGAGTAATTACTTCAGCCTTCACAAAAAACATTTTAGTTTAGCTCAATTCGTTAAAAGTGCATTGCAGGAAGATGTTGGTGATGGTGATCATTCAGCATTAGCAACCATTCCAGCACTACAAAAAGGAAAATGCCATTTATTGGTTAAAGAAAACGGAATCATTGCTGGGGTTGAAGCTGCTAAACAAATTTTCAAATTAATTGACCCTAAATTTAAATTCACCGAATTAATAAAGGATGGAAGCCATGTGAAAGTTGGCGACATTGCTTTTATTGTTGAAGGAAATACCCAAAAATTGTTGACAGCTGAGCGTTTAGTTTTAAATGTTATGCAACGTATGAGCGCCATTGCAACTAAAACAAATTATTTGCAAAGCTTGTGTAAAGGCACAACTGCTAGGGTGATAGATACTCGTAAAACAACTCCCAACTTTCGTTTTTTTGAAAAATGGGCTGTTGTTATTGGTGGCGGTGCAAATCATCGCTTTGGTTTATATGATATGATTATGATTAAAGATAATCATATTGATTTTGCAGGAGGTATTATTGAAGCACTTGATGCAACACATGCTTACTTGAAAAAAACAAAGAAAAAATTACCGATTGAAGTTGAAACCAGAACATTAAATGATGTGAAACTCGTTTTAAAAAAAGGTGGTTTTCAGCGCATTATGCTTGATAATTATTCAATAGCAGATACTAAAAAAGCAGTTTCCTTAATTGGAAATTCGTTTGAAATAGAAAGTTCGGGCGGAATTACTGAAAAAACCATTGCTAGTTATGCAAAATGTGGTGTAAATTTTATTTCTGTTGGCGCTTTAACGCACCATGTAAAGAGTATGGATTTAAGCCTAAAAGCAATAAAATAAATCATTAGGCTCTTTTTTTTTAATAGAGATACTTTTAGTTCATTATTAAATTTGGCAATCCAATTGGAGCTGTATCAAAAAATGCTAATTCAAAAATATCCAGCTTCACATCCTTAATTATTGGAAAAGTTGCCAAAATATCCATTACATCTAATTGATTTTTTGCCTTTAAAGTAACCCATAAATTTTGGCGATTCATGTCTAATGCATAATTTAAAATGACTTGTTCCTCAAGCAACTGGTTCACTCTTTCTCGTTGTTGCGGTATTAATGCTGCAAATCTACGAGTAAAAGTTTCGGGCAAGGTAATATGTATTTGATAAACACTAAGGTTTTGAGTAGATTGCATTTTTGGTTGATATTTATAGCAAATGTATTTAAAGTATGCTGTTTTTTATACTAAATTTGTCGAAATTATAATTATTTAAGATTTCTATTATGGGACGTATTTTTCAAACCCGCAAAGCAACCATGTTTAAACGCTATGCTAAAATGGCTAAGCAGTTTACTAAAATTGGAAAAGAAATAGTAATGGCAGTTAAAGCTGGTGGACCAACTCCAGATTTAAATCCGCGTTTAAGAATTTGTATTGCCAATGCAAAGGCTGTTAACATGCCAAAAACAAATATTGATGCCGCCATTAAGCGTGCCTCAGAAAAAGATACTGGTAGTTATGATGAAGTAATTTACGAAGGTTACGGTCCTTTTGGCGTGCCTGTGCTTGTTGAATGTGCTACTGATAATCCAACGCGTACCATTGCAAATTTGCGTTTATATTTTAGTAGATCTAATGGTTCGGTTGGTACAACGGGGTCAGTAAGTTTTATGTTCGATCGAAAAGGGTTATTTAAAATAGATTCAACTGGCTTAAATAAAGATGATGTTGAATTAGATTTAATCGATTTTGGCGCAGAAGAATTAACTTGGGATGATGAAGCTCATGAGTTAATTGTTCAAGTTGCTTTTAATGATTTTGGTTTGATGCAATCTGGTTTAGAAGAGAAAAAATATACAGTTAAAGAAACTATTAAAACTTTTATACCAAATACTTCAAAAGAATTAACAGAAGAGCAAGAAGTTGAGTTTGAAAAAATGATAAATAAAATGGAAGACGATGATGATATCATGTCGGTTTACCATAATATTGCTTAACTACTTATCTGTCGCGACTTAGCTCGAATGACATAACTATAAAATACATTGAAAAAAAAGTGGCTTACTCATAATCATTATTCTGCTGAAGTAGTTTCTGAATTAAAAGAAAACTTGGCAGTTGATGAAACAGTAGCCAAATTATTAGCACTTCGAGGAATTTCTACTTTTGATGAAGCTAAAACATTTTTTCGCCCAAGTTTAGATACGTTGCATAATCCTTTTTTAATGAAAGGAATGGAAACAGCGATTAATCGGATAGATAAAGCTATTGCAAACAACGAAAAAGTATTAATTTTTGGAGATTACGATGTAGATGGAACGACTGCTGTTGCTTTAGTTTACAGTTTTTTCAAATCCTATATTAAAGATATTCGGTATTACATTCCTGATAGATATAGTGAAGGGTATGGTATTTCTTTTAAAAGTATTGATTACGCAAAAGAAAATAACTACTCCTTAATTATAGCATTAGATTGCGGAATAAAAGCCAATGATAAAATTGATTATGCCAACGAACGAAATGTTGATTTCATAATTTGCGATCATCATTTACCAGGTGATGAAATTCCAAAGGCTGTGGCAGTTTTAGATCCAAAACAAATTGATTGTCCTTATCCGTATAAAGAATTAGCGGGTTGTGGAATTGGTTTTAAATTGGCCCAAGCATATTGTATTAAAAATAATATTGATGCTGAATCTGTATATAATTATTTAGATTTAGTAGTTACAAGTATTGCAGCGGATGTTGTTCCTATTACTGATGAAAATAGGGTTTTGGCACATTTTGGGTTAAAGCAATTAAATGCAAATCCACGCCCGGGAATTAAAGCGTTATTAGCATTTGGAAAAGCAGATAATAAGGAGTTAGATGTTAGCACGCTTGTGTTTACCATTGCACCTCGTATTAACGCTGCAGGCCGTATTGAACATGGCTCAAAGGCTGTTGAATTGTTGATTTCTTCAACGGAAGAAGCTTCTGCGTTTTCTATAAAAATAAATGATACGAACTTACATCGTAGAGATTTAGATGTGAGTATTACGGATGAAGCTATTGAAACGCTTGAACTCGATCCAATAACTCCTTTTAAAAAATCGGTTGTGATATACAATCCTAATTGGCACAAAGGTGTGGTTGGAATTGTTGCTTCCAGATTAATTGAAAAATTTTATAAACCTACCATTGTTTTAACACTTTCAAATGGTGTTGTTTCTGGATCTGCACGCAGTGTTAAAGATTTTGATGTTTATACGGCTATTGAACATTGCAGCCATTTATTAGATCAGTTTGGTGGACATAAATTTGCTGCTGGTTTAACAATGAAGCCTGAAAATGTGAAAGCATTTGTTGAAGCATTTGAAAATGAAGTTTCGCGTACCATTAAAGAGGAAATGTTGGTGCCAACTGTTGAAATTGATTTGGAATTAAAATTAGATGATATTAATGAAAAGCTCGTTCGTATTTTAAAGCAATTTGCACCACATGGTCCGCATAACATGACGCCAGTTTTTTGTAGTAGGGGAGTTTTAGATTCAGGATTTGCAAAAATTGTAGGGCAAAATCATTTGAAATTAGAGGTTTTTCAACCTAATTCACAATTAACTAAAATTGAGGCTATTGCCTTTAATAAAGGTGATTTTTTAAATTTTTTACAACGAAAAATACCTTTGGATATTGTTTATAAAATAAAAGAAAATGAGTTTAGAGGACAAACGACCATTCAATTATTGATTGAAGAAATAAGAGTTTCGGAGTAGTTTTTTATTATTTTCTGTAACCTTAAGCAATAATTCCCATAATTTTTCGTACTTATACATAGTGAAAAAAATAGCCATTTATATTTTTGTATTTTCTGTAAATATTGCATTTGCGCAAATTGGGGGCACAAAGGTATTTCGTTTTTTAGATTTGCAAATGCCAGCTCGTTCAGCAGCTTTGGGTGGTGCAACAAATGCTATTTGGGATGATGATGTCAATTTATCCTATAACAATCCAGCTCTTTTAAACCCATCAATGTCTAAACAATTAGCATTTAATTATGTGAATTATGTGGCTGATTTAAGTTACGGAAATTTTATGTATGCTCAGCAGGTTAAAAACAAGTTTACGTTTGGCGCAGGTTTACAATATTATAATTATGGTAAGTTTGATGGCAGGGATGAATACGATGAAAAAACAGGAACGTTTAAAGCTGCAGATTACTCTTTAAATTTGAGTATCGCTAAGCCTTTAAATGTAGATAGCACCCTATCAATTGGAGCAACTTTAAAATCAATTTATTCGCATTACGAAGGTTATTATTCATTTGGTAGTGCTGTTGATGTTGGATTAACATATCACAATAAGAAAAACTTAACCGTAACGCTATTAGCTAAAAATTATGGTAAGCAATGGCGGACCTATAGTGGGGTAGGTGATAAAGAAAAATTACCCTCTGATATTCAAATTGGAATAAGTAAAAAAGTAGCAAAAGCACCTTTCAGAATTATTTTATTGTACGATCAACTTTTAAAATGGGATTTGACTTATATTAATCCGTTGGTTCAAACCGATAATATCGATCCTTTTACAAACAAACCAATTGTAAAGACTAAGAAAGAAATTAGAAATGATAATTTCAGAAATGGGTTAGATAAATTTGGAAGACATCTTGTGATAGGAACTGAAATTGTTTTAACCAAAAACTTTAATATTAGAGTTGCTTACAATTTTAAAACAGGGAAAGAAATGGCTTTACCAGACAAAAAATCGGCAAATGGCTTATCGATTGGTTTTGGTTTAAAAATATATAAATTCCATTTAAATTATGGGTTTTCGAAGTACGCTTTAACTGGAAACTCCCATACCATCGGTATTACAACTAATTTTAACTATTTCAGCAAAAAGTAGTTAATAACCTTATTTTAGTTTCATTTTTTGCATAATCTTATAATGTAGCTTTGAAACATGAAACACATTAATGTTAGAGTTTATGGTATTTTGATTCAAGACAGCAATGTTTTGGTATCCGACGAATACATAAAAGGAAATAACATTACAAAGTTTCCTGGTGGTGGATTAGAATATGGAGAAGGAACAACAGAATGCTTAATTAGGGAATTTAAGGAAGAATTAAATTTGTCTATTGAAGTAGTTTCGCATTTTTATACCACTGATTTTTTTGTTAATTCTGCTTTTAGTAACCAAAGCCAAATTATTAGTATTTACTATTTAGTGAAACCAATAAGCGAATTGGATTTTACTATTTCTGAAAAAGTATTTGATTTTGAAAAAAAGGAAGGAGCCCAATCGATGCGATGGATTTCTTTAAATCACATTTCTGAAAATGATTTCACATTTATAATTGATAAACACGTTGCTGATTTATTAGAAAAGTAATTGTTAACGGTTTGAATGCAAATATTAGCGCAGTCTAAATACATTTTACTAAAACCAATAAGATTTAATAATTGCTAGCAATTATTAAATCTTATATGAATTTTTTTTGTTTCCTTATCTTAGGATTGAGCCTTACCATTAAAATGATTTTCAACAAAAGCTTCCTTCTCATTATCTGTCATCTTATCAGCTGATTCAATGTCAATATTTATATCCTTAAAATGTAAATCCTTATTCAAGAAATTATGTAATTCTTTTTTAGCGTTTGTTGGTCCAAATAAAAGCACATTGTCATATTTTAAAATCTTATCTGCTATTTCTTTGTAAAATGAATCAGTCATGTGTTGCTCTTTGTTGTGCATGAGATTTTCATTTTTTTGTAATGTACTTCCCTTTACTTCATTTGTAAATTTTGATTCTATTGAATGACTGTTTTTTTTAGCGTTTAAATCAATCAAATGTGCAGTGTGATTATCCATCCAAATGCCTAAATTTTTTTGTGTTTCCATTTTTTTTGTTTTTTTAGAGTTGTTAAAATTAATTGTATTAAAATGTTTTAGGCTTCAAAAGAAAGTATCCATCTTCGAGCTTTTTACTGTGTTTTCGCAGCTTCATGTGTTTTAGAATATTTATCTATAACATTCACTAAAGAATTATAATATTCTTTTAAGTTTTTAATATTTATTTCCTTACTGTCTTTTTCTGTAAGTTTTACTGGAATTTCATTGATGTATTTTACCAATTCTGGATACTTTTGCTGTATTTCTAGTGTGACTCTAAGGATATCTTTATCCCAATCCGTTTCTGTTTTCATCATTTTATTCCTTTTAGGATTGTTAACTATTTATACTAAACTCAAAAAGGATTAACAAATGTGATTTTCTCAAGCCCAATTTTGTTTTAGCATCCCATATTATTTCTAACTACGGTTTGCTTTTTATTTCAGTAGTTTTTTGTTTTATATTTTTAATATAATAAAAAATAAATTTTCGACTACAATACGAAGGTAAGATGTTTTTCAAAAAAAAAGGTTACAGAAATAGTGTAAAGTGTTACATTATTCCCACATTTTCGGCAATCAATAAACTAATTGTTAGGATTGATATGTTGTAATTCAGGTTATTTAATAAGATTATGGTGTTTAATAGGTACGATCTAAATTGAAATAAATGAATTATGTAACATATAAATAAAATTGTATAACGTATCAAGAAGCAAAGGTCTTCATCTTTGTTTAAAAAAAACATTTATAAAAAATTGAACCAATAAATATATATGAAAACGAAAAGCATTTTAACAGTTATATTTTTACACCTTGCATTTTATTTCTTTGCACAAAATAAAAATAATAGTTTTGAAAAAGATTTTGACAATGCTCAAATGGTATTTTCAAAAGTTTATCATGAAGGAGAAAATGAATCTTTTTCTTTTTATAAAGGAGGTTATTCTACTGCAAGACCATTGTTTATTAGTTTATATAAGCAAGATACAACAAATGCAAATATTGCATTTAAAATAGGAGTCTGTTATTTAAGTTCTAGAAATGAAAGAGATATTGCCATTCGTTACTTTAAAAAAGCGATTACATCTGTTTCTGCTGATTATAAAGAAAGTTCTTACAAAGAAAGAAATGCTCCAATTATTGCTTATAAATTTTTGGGTGATGCTTATCATTTAAATTATCAATTTGATAAAGCAATTGAATCATACAATAAATTTTTAGTTGTAATGGATGAAAATAAAATCACAAATAAAGAATTACAGCTAGAGGCAAAACAGGAAATAGAAATGTGTAAAACAGGAAAACAATTAGTGGAAAATCCTACAAAAATAAAAATTGAAAATCTTGGTAACAATGTAAATTCAGCCTATGCAGATTACTCGCCAGTTATTTCTGCTGATCAAAATGAGCTTTATTTTACCTCTCGTCGACCAGAATCTACAGGTGGAGAAAAAGACATGGATGGTAATTTTTTTGAAGACATTTATATGTGTGAGAAAACAACCGCAGGTTGGTCGCCAGCCAAAAATATTGGAGCGCCAATTAATACAAATGAACATGAAGCAACAGTTGGTATATCACCTGATGGACAAACAATCTTAATTTATAAAGATGATAAAGGAGATGGAAACATCTATAGTACAAGTTTAAAGGGAGATATTTGGGAAACTCCTGTAAAATTAAATGAAAATATAAACTCAAAATATTGGGAACC
>JAYVIS010000135.1:0-4937 GCA_043769975.1 Bacteroidota bacterium | reverse complement strand
TCTTCCCTTTTCAAGGGAAGTATCCGTCAGCTGACGGAGGATGGGTTTGATTTGGTTAGAATAAGAAAAGTTTTGCGTTTAAACCATTAGCGAGTGTAGTCTGGAACTTATCTAACGGAGTCGCATTTTGGAGATTGTTAATCAATTTGGATTTTTAGCCATTCAACATTTTTTTGTGTATTTATTTTACCCAAGCTTATCTATACCTATTTTCCACATTTTGAAATGTTTATTCCTACCCAAACCTTACTTTGTTTAATGCAATAGTAGTTAATTATATCCCGCTGAGCCCAATTTTGATGCTCAATTGTAAAAATTGTGTTACTTTTGTGGGATTGAAAAAGAGGGGGAGGGGAGATGCTTTTTTAAAGTGAACAGTCGTTATTCGATTCGTTTACACTTGTTATATAATCAAATTGTTACTACTATAATGAAGTTAGAAGATGTAAAGCTGATTCAATTACCAAAAATACTTGATAGACGTGGTAATTTGACGTTTATTGAAGGGGAAAATCATATACCATTTGAAATCAAAAGAACATATTGGATATATGATGTGCCAGGAGGGGAAACTCGTGGTGGACATGCTTTTAAAGAACAACAAGAATTTATTGTTGCATTATCGGGAAGTTTTGATGTGGTACTAAATGATGGAGTTGAAACCAAAACTTTTCAATTAAATAGATCCTATTACGGATTATTCATTCCTCAAGGAATATGGAGGCACATGGAGAACTTTTCAACAAATTCTTTAGCAATGGTGCTAGCCTCTAATGATTTTAATGAATCTGATTATATACGAAACTATGACGAATTTAATAACAAAAGATAATCCTGAAATCACCGTTTTTGATTGCTCTATAATATACTTCCCTAAGATTGAGAGTGATGCTGGTAGAATTACACCACTCCATAGCGGGAAGGATATCCCATTCAGCATATCACGAGTTTTTTATCTATATGATATTCCTGGAGGTGAAGAACGGGGTGCACATGCACATAAAGAATGTCATCAATTACTTATCGCAGCTAGCGGTGCATTTGATGTGATGTTGGATGATGGACAAACAAAGCGCATGGTAACTCTTAATAGACCTTACATGGGGCTACATATTCCTCCTGGTATTTGGGCTGCAGAATTGGGGTTTTCTTCGGGCTCAATTTGTTTGGTATTAGCATCTCATAATTACAGTGAGGATGATTATATAAGAGAGTATGATGATTATTTGAAGTTTAAATCTTTAGTTTAATGATACACCCTTTATCAGATGTAAAGTCTCAGAGTATTGGTGAGAATACTAATATATGGCAGTTCTGTGTTGTATTTCCTAATGCTCGCATTGGGAACAATTGTAATATATGTGCAAATGTGCTAATTGAAAATGATGTCATAATTGGCGATAATGTTACTATAAAATCAGGCGTTCAAATTTGGGATGGAGTTGTAATTGCTAATAATGTATTTATTGGGCCGAATGTTACTTTTACAAATGATTTAGTACCACGTTCTAAGTTACACATAAAAGAGTATGAGAAAATAACGATAAAAGAAGGTGCATCTATAGGAGCAAATTCAACTATAGTTGCGGGAATAGTAATTGAGGAATATGCTTTAATAGGTGCAGGGAGTGTGGTAACTAAAAATATTAAGAGACATACTCTTTGGTATGGCAATCCGGCTAAACAAAAAGGCTTTGTAACAAAGGAAGGGATTCTTTTGGATATGAATCAAAAAGATAACAATGGAGTATTCCATTCACTATAAGTTATAATTATGATTAAATTTCTAGATTTACAAAAAATAACCCAAAAATACTCACAAGAAATACATGAGGCTGTGAGTCGTGTTGTTGATTCAGGTTGGTATTTACAGGGAGAAGAAAACAAAAGTTTTGAAGCTAATTATGCAAGTTATATTGGTACTGAATATTGTATAGGAGTGGCTAATGGATTAGATGCTTTGCGATTAATTTTAAAAGCCTATATGAAAATGGGGTTGATGCAGGAAGGTGATGAAATTATTGTTCCGGCAAACACTTATATAGCGTCTATTTTAGCAATAACAGATAATAAATTAGTTCCGGTATTGGTGGAGCCTTCTATTGAAACCTATCAAATTGATGATAATTTGATTGAAACTGCTATCACCGCTAAAACAAAAGGTATAATGCTAGTGCATTTATATGGACAATGTGCTTATACGACTAAAATTGGTGAAATCTGTAAAAAGTACAATTTGAAGCTTATAGAGGATAATGCTCAAGCACATGGTTGTATGTACAATGGCATTAAAACAGGTTCATTGGGAGATGCAGCAGGTCATAGTTTTTATCCGGGTAAGAATCTGGGCGCTTTTGGTGATGCAGGTGCTGTAACTACCAATGATGACGTTCTTGCTCAAAAAGTGAGAATACTTGCCAACTATGGTTCGTCTAAGAAGTATGTTTTCGATTATCAAGGTTATAATAGTAGGCTGGACGAAATTCAAGCTGCTGTTTTAGGTGTGAAATTGAAGTATTTGGATGTTGATACAGAATACCGGAAAAAAGTTGCTCGTTATTATATTGAGAACATAAAACATCCTGACATAAAACTTCCTATTGTGAATGATTGGAATGCGCATGTATTTCATATTTTTCCAATATTATCTTCACACAGAGATGATTTGCAAAAATATTTGTTAGAAAATGGAATTCAAACTTTGATTCATTATCCAATTCCACCACACAAACAGGAGTGTTATAAAGAATGGAATAGCTGTTCTTTTCCAATTACAGAACAAATGCATGCTCAAGAATTGAGTTTGCCTATTAGTCCTGTAATTGACTTTAAAGAGGTTGTTAGGGTTGCAGAATTGTTGAATAAATGGAAATGAGAAATTGCAAAATTGTCATACGTCTTAATGCGTTAAGGAAAATTGATATTGTCAAGGTGTTCTCATTTACAGCTATTTCAACATTAGTAAAAATGTTGACAAGTTTAATTAGTGTAAAATTTGTTGCAATAATTATTGGCCCAGCAGGAATTGCTTTGTTAGGGCAGTTAAATAATTTTAGCTCAATTATTATGACAGTTGCTTGTGGTGGTATAAATAATGGAGTTACCAAATATATTGCTGAAAACAAAGATGATGATGATATTTTAAAATCATATCTTTCTACATCATTAAGAATTACACTTTTTTGTTCGTTTATTTGTGGAGTATCACTTGTTTTCCTTAACAAATGGTTGAGCGAAATTGTATTTTTAAGTAGTAGTTTTGGTTACGTTTTTATTGTTTTTGGATTCACACTTTTTCTATATGCATTAAATATGCTTTTAACCTCCATTTTAAATGGATTTAAAGAATTTAGAAAATATGTATTAGTAAATATTGCTGGTAGTATTTTGGGTTTAATAGTAACTTTACTATTAGTATATTATTTTGAACTTAAAGGTGCATTGATTAGTGCTGTTACATTTCAAAGCATCATGTTTTTTGTAACCCTATGGATGATTCGCAAATTACCTTGGGTGAATTTTTCGTTTTTTAAAGAAAAGTTCGACAGTTTGATTGCTAAAAAGTATTTTAAGTATACATTGATGACTTTTGTTACCGCTGCAACCGTTCCAGTTTCTCAGTTGCTTTTAAGAGGTTATGTAATAAGTGAGATTTCAATTGTTGAAGCAGGTTGGTGGGAAAGTATGAATCGTATATCTAATATGTATTTAATGGTAATTACGTCTTCGTTAAGTGTATATTATTTGCCAAAATTATCTGAGATTAAAGATTCTGTACTTCTACGAGCTGAGATTTTTAGAGCATATAAATTTATTATACCCACTATAACTATTTGTTTTGTTTTGATTTATTTTTTAAGAATGCCAATTATAAGGATGTTGTTTACTGAAGATTTTAATCCAATGTCCAATCTTTTTTTATGGCAGTTATTTGGGGATTTCTTTAAAGTTGCAAGTTGGTTGTTGGCATTTTTAATGGTTGCCAAAACTATGACAAGAAAATTTATTTTGACTGAGATTCTATTTTCAGGTATACTTATTGTTTTAGGATTTACGTTTATAAATATTAATGGTGTTGTTGGAATTACACAGGCATATGCTTTGACGTTTTTATTATACCTTTTCTTTATGTTGTTTGTATTTAGAAAGTTATTATTTGTGAAATGAAAATATTGATTATTGGTGAATATAGTGGTTTTGCAAAAAACTTAAAAAGAGGATTTAAAAGTCTAGGTCATGAATCAATCTTATTTTCTTGGGGTGATGGCACCAAAAGAATTAGTTCCGAATTTTCTGAGGATTACAATATTAATGTTGCTAATTTTAGAATTAAAACCTTTCAGTTTAAAGGCACTTGGATAATTAGAAATATCGTTGAATCTTTTACGTTTAAAAAGAAGGTAAGACGTATTTGTAAAAATGAACTTTTTGATGTTGTGTTTATTTTAAATCATGATTTTGTAAGATTTAACAGACAGTTCTGGAGGCCATATTTTACAATAGATACCATTAAAAAGATAGTTAATAATACTAACGGTATTTATTTATCGCTTTGTGGAAATGATTTTGTTTATAATTCATTTCTTTCTCAAATGAGAAAAGCTAATCCTTCAGATGCGCTAAAACGTCAATATCCAACAAAAAGAGAAATAGAGGTGTTTGAGACTTTTAAATCAGAGATTTTACAAGTAATTCCAGTAATGTATGATTATGCCGAACCATATAGGTGTTCTAAATTGGCAAAAGAGTTTATAATAAAGCCAACAATACCTTTGCCTTTGTGGATTGATGGCATAGATTTTTGCAATCAAATAAATGGTAAAATTGTAATATTTCATGGACTCAATAGAGAGTCAAAAGGAACATCGATTATTATTCAGGCTTTAACTGAAATTAAGAATATATACCCAGACAGCGTTGAAGTTATTATAGATGGC
>JAYVIS010000134.1:0-5779 GCA_043769975.1 Bacteroidota bacterium | reverse complement strand
TAAAAGGGGCTCTAAATGAATATTACAGATGTTATTCAAATGACCCTACTGACAAAATAAACATTTATAATTACGCCTGTACTTTATCAAAAACCAAACAATATGACTCATGTTTTAAATATTTACATTTAGCAATTAAACTAGACACGGTTTTTAACGCATTGTATGATCCTGATTTTATATCATTAAAAAAAGATAAACGCTGGGCAGATTTTGAAAATACACTTATCAATATGTTGGAAATTAAAACAAAAATACACATAAAAGATATTGTTTATGCAAAAAAATTATGGAAAATGACAGCTTTAGATCAAGCTTATTACAGTGAAATTAGATTGGCTGAAAATAAAATTGGTGAAAGTTCAAATGTAGTAAGCGCGCTCTGGGATTTGAAAGAAATGATAAACGATAAAAATCAAAAAGAATTAAAAATTCTTATACATCAAAAAGGGTGGCCTAAAATTAGTATGGTTGGCTCCAGAGCATCCGCAACTGCTTTCTTAATAATACAACATAGTGATATTAAAAAGCAAAAAATATATTTGCCAATAATTAAAAAACTATGTGAAATGAAAGAAGCAAGCTGGCAAGATTATGCTTTAATGTATGATAGAATACAAGTAGGCCAAAACAAACCTCAAAAATATGGCTCACAATTAAGATTTAATAAAAAGACAAATTCTTATGAATTATTTCCATTAGAAAATGAAGAAAAAGTAGATGAATGGAGAATGTCAATTGGGCTAGAGACTTTATCTGAATATCTCTCGATGTGGGGTTTAAAAGTTGAACAAAAAAAACAATGAAATTCTAATTACTCCTAAACATTTCTTATTAAAAATTAATGACATTTAAACACTATAAACAACATGACGAAATGGCTTGCGGCCCAGCTTGCGTTCTTATGATTGCAAAACATTATGGAAAAAATTACAATGTAAAAGAATTAATTCGTATAACTGGGACTACACGAGAAGGCTCAAATTTACAAGGGTTAAGTGAGGCTTCAGAAAAAATAGGTTTCCGGACACTTAGTGTAAAAGTAACTTTAAATAAATTAATTGAAGACGCTCCCTTACCTTGCATTGCGCATTGGAATCAAAATCATTTTGTTGTTATATACAAAATCAAAAAAAATAAAATCTATATTGCTGACCCTGCACATGGATTATTAGTATATAACAAAGAAGAATTTATAAAAAGTTGGGTAAGTGATGGCAAAGATGAAGGAATTTTATTATTATTAGAAACAACACCTGGATTTTTCTCGGATAATTCTGATATTAAAACAAAAGAAAAAAAACAAAATTTCTCATTTATATTTGGGTATCTAAAGCCACACCATAAAGCAATTATACAATTATCTTTTGGCTTACTTGCAGGGAGTATATTACAGCTTATATTCCCATTTCTTACGCAAAGTATTATAGATGTAGGAATACAAAACAAAGATATTAAGTTCATTTATCTTATACTTTTTGCACAACTAATGGTGTTTTTTGGCAAGGCAACTATTGATATTATTCGTAATTATATTTTAATGCATGTTAGCAGTCGCATTAATATAAGTTTAGTCAGCGATTTTTTTGCAAAGCTAATGAAATTACCAATTAGTTACTTTGATACGAAAATGACTGGGGATATAATGCAACGAATTACCGATAATCATCGAATCGAACAATTTTTAACTGGCTCATCTCTAAATACTTTATTTTCCGCCTTCAACTTCATAATATTTAGTGGGGTTTTAGCATTTTATAGCCTGAAAATATATATTGTGTTTTTAATTGGAACATTATTGTATTTTTTATGGATAACCATCTTTTTAAAACGAAGAGCTGATTTAGATTATAAACGTTTTAGCCAAAGTAGTCAAAACCAAAGTAAGGTTATGGAACTTATTAATGGAATGCAAGAAATAAAATTACACAATGCAGAGCGTCAAAAACGATGGCAATGGGAAGTGTTGCAAGTGAAATTATTTAAAATAAATTTAAAGGGATTATCTTTAACCACTGCTCAGAATTCAGGATCGGCACTTATTAACGAATTAAAAAATATAATAATCACTTTTGTCGCAGCTAAATTAGTTTTAGAGGGCAAAGTTACATTAGGTATGATGCTTTCTATTAGTTATATAACTGGCCAATTAAATGCTCCTGTGATGGAGATGGTTGATTTTGTTCAGCATTGGCAAGATGCAAAATTAAGTTTAGAACGCTTAAGTGAAATTCATAATAAAGAAGATGAAGAGCCCTTAAATAGTAAATTAATTCATGAGATAGAAAACAATGCATCTTTGCATTTTCATAATGTGTTTTTTAAATATGAAGGTATTGGAAATGACACCGTACTAAATAATTTATCTGTTAATATACCAGCTAACAAAATTACGGCAGTTGTTGGCAGTAGCGGTAGCGGTAAAACAACAATGATGAAACTATTATTGAAGTTTTATGACCCAACCAAAGGGGTTATTAATTTAGAAAGTACTAGTTTGAAGGATATTTCTTCAAAAGCATGGCGAGATAAATGCGGGGTTGTAATGCAAGAAGGCTATATTTTTAATGACACAATTGCTAATAATATAGCTGTTGGTGTTGATATTATAGATAAAAAAAAATTGAAACATTCTGTGTTCGTCGCAAACATAAAAGAGTTTATTGACACTTTACCATTAGGTTACAATACTAAAATTGGCATGGAAGGTGTTGGAATTAGTGCTGGTCAAAAACAACGTATATTAATAGCAAGAGCTGTATATAAAAATCCTGATTACTTATTTTTTGATGAAGCAACAAGTGCCTTGGATGCCAACAATGAAAAAGTAATTATGAATAATTTGAACGAATTTTTCAAAAACAAAACAGTAGTTGTTATAGCACATAGGCTTAGTACAGTAAAAAATGCTAACCAAATTATTGTATTAGATAAAGGAGAAATTATTGAAAAAGGAAATCATACCGAATTAATTTCATTACGAGGTTCTTATTACGAATTAGTTAAAAATCAATTAGAATTAGGAAGCTAAATGGAGAAAGAGATTATATTGCGTGCCCAAGAAGTTAACGAAATTTTAACTTCTACACCAAAATGGGTATTGCGTTGGGGAATTTTTGTTGTATTTATATTAATATTAACAAGCATAGCATTAAGTTATTTTATTCGTTACCCAGATATAATAACAGCAGATATTACCTTAATTACGATAAACCAACCAATAACATGTTTTGCGAAAAATAATGGGAAGTTGGCTTACTTACTAGTTAAAAATAATGATTTAGTGAACAAAAATCAAATAATTGCAATCATAGAAAACACAAGTAAATATGAAGATGTTTTATATTTATATGAAGAAGGGATGGATATGAAAAATCAATTAAATTTCAACAATTCTACCCCCAATTTACATACAAAAGATAGTTTAAAACTTGGAGAACTAACCCCAAATTATTTATTAGTTTTGAAATCTCTTAAAGAATTAAATCACTACAAAACAGCAAATTACACTAATAAGAAAATAGTACTCTTAAAAAAGGATTTAAAAGTCTACAATGAACTTTTAAACGAATACAAACTACAAGAAAATATTTACAACCAACAACTTGCTTTATCAGAAAAAGAATATAATAAAGATAAAATAATTTTTGAACGAGAATTTGACACGTTGAAAAAGGAGTATTTATCAGTACTAAATAGAAATAATCTAATAAAAATCAATATTTCAAATACTTATATTCAAATTAATTTTACTAAAAAGAGCATACTTCAACTGCAATTACAAGATTTCCAAGAGCAGTTAAAATTGAAAATTGAATTTCAGAAAAACCTTAGCTCCTTAATTTCTGAAATTAACAAATGGGAGCAAAGATATATAATTAAAAGTCCTATTAATGGCAAAATTTCATTTTTAAATACGTTAACTATTAAACAAAATATTAAAACAAGTGATAAATTATTTTCAGTAATTCCTATTCAAAAACAACAATTTATAGGTAAATGTATATTACCTATCATACAAACAGATAAATTAGCAATTGGACAAAATGTAAATATTAAATTAGATAAATATCCATATAACGAAAATGGAATGCTACAAGGTGTTATTACAAATATTTCAGAAATGTCAAATGCAGAAACTTATAATGTTGATGTCTATTTAAAAAACGGATTATTAACTTCTTACAACAAAATTATTTTAAATAAAGGTAAATTGAATGGAAAAGCAGATATAATTGTAAAAAACATATCGATATTAGATAGAATATTTGTCAATTTTAAAAAGTTGTTAGACAGTAAATAGCTCTTTTTTTCTACACATAAATTTATTCATTTATAGTAGGTTGGTTATATACGAAAATATAATTATCTTAATATTCTCAATTATTTTAAAAGGAATTGCATTAATTCAGCAAGTAATAGTTTTTATATGTTATAGTATAGGCTTATAAATGGTCTCTAAAAATGAATAAATAAACAGAATAAATAAATTTGAGTAGTCGCCAATTTATTCAATTTTATATTTTAGGCATTCAACCGTTTTATTGAAGATGTAATTTGATTCAGTTTTCTGTCGGTAAGAGATAGGTGAAGGGAAAGCCTAAAACAAATATTCGTTTATCTATACCATATTATCAATTCAATTGCTTCGAGATTTCCCACTTTATTGAACCAAAAAATTAATGAAGTCGAACCTTGCCGAAAATGGTGTGACAATTCAAACTCAAGCGATATTAAATAAGTAAATTGTCATGTTTCGACAGATTGAATATTTAATACAACTAGAATTGCTAAACGTTCGATAAAACCTGACATATTTGCATAATATAATCCACGGCATGGTATGTGTCAAAAAACCATAAATCAATAAAATTCAATAATATGGAAAAAATCTACGCTATTAAACCAGGACCAAAGCCCCACAAAGAAGATGGAACAGATGACAGAAGAAGACATGTTGATCCACCTAACAAGCAAAAACACCCAACTTTGCCAATTCACAAACCTGAACCGCCTAAAAAGAAGTAGGGTTTCTGCTGATGGGACTAAAAAGCGATACAGATTTTTGTATCGCTTTTTTATATTCCAAATTTGTATTTAACCTATTAAGTTTAAAAGATATTTGTGTTTTAGGTTAGTAAAAACTCTAAATATTTTAAATCATCAATTTTATCCAAATCTTGTTTAATTTGGTTCGGAAGAAGTGGGTTTATGTGTACGATAGCGGAAAGGGAGCAATTTTTGCTCCCTTTCGCTTTTTTATTCTCTCCACATTGCCCGTCTCCGTAGGTCGTTAGCAAAATCAAATTATTTAATTTTTCCGTTCGTACTTTCCCTTCTGAAAACACGCCATTTTCCTTCAAGGTCGAACGGATAATATCTTGTTTTCCGTTAATCTCCGCATTATCAAAGAGATGTCCTAAATTCTTAATGGCGGTCAATCCTTTTTTCAAATAACCTCGGTATTCGACTTCTATTTGGTTGAAGCTTAATTGTTGGGTTAACATCGCTTCAATTTTTGGCTCAAGGTTGCGCTTAATTTCTTTATAATCTCCCATTTCCATTTCGCCATCGAGCATCATTTGTTGCGCTTTATTCAGGCGTTCTTTGTTCTTTTCAATCTCAACTTGTAAAGCCTGTTTATTAGCGTTTTTCTCCCCACTCTTGCTCTTAAAAAGGCTTTCGAGGATATGGTCGTAAATATCATTCACTCCGGCTTTAAACTGAAACGTGGCGATATAATCAGAAAAGGCATCGTTAACCACGGGGGCTTTAACCC
>JAYVIS010000133.1:0-2452 GCA_043769975.1 Bacteroidota bacterium | reverse complement strand
CCACCAAGACCAACGTATAAATATTCTCTAAACCAAGTGGTTAATGAAATATGCCATCGACTCCAAAATTCATGCAAGGATTTTGAAAGCAAAGGACGATTCCAATTTAAACTTAAATTAATACCAAATAATTTGGCAACACCAGTTGCAATATCAGAATAACCGCTAAAATCGGCATACACTTGTATTACAAATAAAAAGCCGGCAACTAACAATGTTGATCCAGAATAATGTGAAACATCATTAAATATAGGTGTAACAATCGTTGAAATATTATCAGCGATAACCATTTTTTTAAAAAATCCCCAAATGGTCAATTTCGCAAAGGCTTCCCATTGTATTGTTTTGAAATACTGTTTTTGTTTTAGTTGAGGCATTAAATCGTTATGGCGCATAATTGGGCCGGCAACCATATGAGGAAAAAAAGAAACAAATAATAGAAACTCTTTTAAGGTATCGGTTGCTTTATATTTTCTTCTGTATACATCAATTGTATAGCTAATAGATTGAAAGGTATAGAAAGATAAACCAGCTGGAATGATGATGGAATTTAGCGTATCATATTTTAAATTCAAGATGGAACCAAGTGAATTATAAAAAAACACAGAATATTTAAAGGCGCATAAAACTCCTAAACTGCTTATTAAACTAAGTGCCAACAAAACTTTTCGTCTTTTTTCATCTTCTGATTGGGAAATAAAACGTGCCAAATAATAATCTAAAGTAGAAGTACCAATTAATAATAATAAAAACCAAGGGTTATAGGAGAAATAAAAATAATAGGATGCTATTAATAAAAATCCTTGTCTATAATTTGATTTTAAAACCCAATAGCCTAAAAAAACTAAGGGTAAAAAAATTAAAAATATAATTGAGTTAAAAAGCATGATATGTAAATATACTAACGATTTAATTTATATTATATTTACATAAAATATGAAAATTAAACAATACATACCAAATACGATAACGTGCTGCAACCTATTATGCGGTTGTTTAGCTATTGTTAAAGCATTTGACGGTGATTTAGTAATGTCGGCATACTTAGTTGGATTGGCGGCAATTTTTGATTTTTTTGATGGATTTGCGGCTCGTTTACTAAGAGTAGTTTCTCCTATAGGAAAAGATTTAGATAGTTTGGCTGATATGGTAACTTTTGGTGTTGTTCCAGGAGTTATGATGTATAAGTTATTAGGCATGGGAATAGAAAATTATAATTTGGGAAATAATCACATTCCATTATCAGCGTCATTAATTGCATTTATGATCACAATTTTTTCGGCAGTGCGGTTAGCAATATTTAATAATGATACCCGTCAAACTACCTCTTTTATTGGTGTACCGACTCCAGCTGTTGCCATTTTCATTTGTTCTATTCCTCTAATTTTACAAAATGACAGTTATAAACTGTTCATCATCAATCCTGTTTTTTTAGGATTAACGACCATTATATTTAGTTTTCTATTAGTTTCAGAGTTACCATTATTTGCATTAAAATTCAAAAGTTTCGGATGGAAAGGAAATCGCACTAAATTCGTTTTTTTAGGGATAAGTGTTTTATTATTGATTCTAATTAAGTTTATGGGAATTCCAATTATTATCATTCTATATATAATCATGAGTTTAATTACTCATTTATATATGAATAGAAAAAAGGTATAAACTTTCAAATACCTATATTTTTCAAATTCTTAATTCAGTTTTTGTTTTCCAAATCAAACAAAACTTGTTATAAATAAAAATCATCATTTTTAAAAGCAAAATAAATTATTGCGAATAAAAATGATGATAAATTAATATCTAATATCAACGATATTATCTGGGTGTTTTTTCAGCTTCTTTTTTAGGCTCTGCCTTCTTTTCAGCTGGAGTAACAGATTTTGAAGGCGTTGGAGGTGGCACCTCTGCCTTTTTATCTTTAGAATTTACAGTTACACCTTTTTCTTTAATTGAACGTTGCTCAGTTGTTGTAGATGTTTCAGTTTTTTTTGTTGGTTCTTGTTTTGTTTGTGCAAATAAAACACAACTTGAAACAAATAAAGCACTTGTTAAGATTAATTTTATCATTTTTATTTTTTTGGGGTTAGTATTATTTTAATAGTTCTTGAGCTTCTTGTATTGAAATAATTTCTCCTTTAAATACAGCAATTACAAACGCTTCCATAAATCCTTGTTCAGATAATTGTTGTCTATAAACATCAGCTTTTGAATAATCTGAGAAAGAGCCAGCTGTATATCTTATCATACCCGAAATTGTTCCTTGTTTTTCAATATCCGAAATAGATTTTGTTTTCTCATCCATATCAGTATTTCCTGCTTTTCGAAGAGCACCTAATTGAATTTTAAAGGCAATTTGGTTTTTATCAACCGAACTAAATTTAGGAATTTCAGTTATGTTTTCTTTTTCTTTCGTCTCCATGGTTGCATTAGTTTGGCTCATCGGAATCCGTTT
>JAYVIS010000132.1:0-10668 GCA_043769975.1 Bacteroidota bacterium | reverse complement strand
ACTTTTTTTGAAGACATTGAAAAACGATACAAATCATAATCATCATTTTTAGCAATGCTTGTTCCTTTAATATCAGACGTTAACCTACCAAACAATACGGTATTGTTACAATAGGATGAAGTCGATGTTAGATAGTCTAAAACAAATATGCCTTGTACATCTCCTTTAAATTTAGGAAACAAGTCTGGAATGACTAGTACATTTATTTTGTTAGTTGAATTCAATTAGTATTTTTTTTAAGCAATAATAAGCTAAACACTTTTCTTTTTAAAAAGATAAGTCACATCGCTTCCCCATTTGGCATGTTTATTATGTTCGGCATCACCAAAGAAACCACGGGTTAATTTATATTTTTTTTCATTGCTAAATAAATTAGAAAATCCTAAAAACGATTGATTATAACGAAACTGTTTTTTTAGTTCAAAGCCGTTTTTATTTAATTCATTTTCTAAAAAGGAGGCTTTTACTTTATTAAGTTGATACGAAGATTTTGAAATAATACGTTTTAAGCCTAAATAAAATCGAATTAAGTAGCTGTAAAAGTGACTAGAATCAGTGTTTTGAATAATTAAATAACCATTAGGTGAAATAATTTCTGACAGTTTAGTTAATAATTGTTCCGGAGAATTAACATGAGCTAACAGTCCTAAACAAATAACCAAATCATAAGATTGATCAGGAATATCTAATTTAAAAAAATCATCATTAATGCAAATTACTTTTTGTTTTTCGGAAGCAGGTATGTTTTTTTCTGCCATTGAAAGCATATTTGAAGAAATATCAATAAGTGTTAACTTATTAGTTTTTGATAGCAATGGCAATGAAATAGTTCCTGTACCGCAGGGCATATCTAAAACTGAAGTATAGCTAATATCTTTAGTAAATGATTCTAAGGTTTCTTTCCTAATTTGAAGATTATAATCATAGGTCAGATAGAGTGCTGTATCTTCAAAAAGTTCTTTTACTAATATGCTTTTGTCTGTCATTTTTGAAAATTTATTTTCTTGTTGCAATTAATTTTAAAGGATTACCAGCATAAATTCCATATTCTTCAATTATTGATTTTCTGGTAATAACCGAATTTGAACCTATAAAAGCGCCTTTACTAATTTTAGCGCCCATTAAAACAACACAACCAGCTGCAATTCCAGCATCTTCACCAATTTCAATAGGTTCGCTGATACTATCCAGTAATCTATAATATTGATTTTTAGAAAACTGATGATTGCCATCACGAATGCTCACATTTTCGGCAACGGCAGAAAATTTACCAATCTTTATTTGATTATTACAGCTGATTAAAATATTTTGGTGCAATAAAACATAATCATCAAATATTATTTTCCCATTTTTAGAAAGTTCAAAAGTGTTGTTTCTTCCTAAATCCACATAATTTCCAAGAAAAATATTTTTATTTGGGAAACCTTTAAAATAAGGAAATGACGCACATTTTAAACCCTTACCTACTTTGCAGCCGTGCATCACTAAATACAACTTGAGTAACATTCCCTTAAACCGAGATGATCGGTTAAGCCAAACTGCTTCTATATAGGTTAAAAAGTTAATCATCTATTTTGACTCTAATTTATAAATTTTTTTACAAATGTTTTCAAGTAACATTTTATAGTTCTCCAAATCACTTGTTTATGATATCCTGTTTGGTGAAGTTTCATAATCTTATACCCTTCAATATTACTAGCACAGGAAGCGCTCATTCCGCCTGGTCTAAAATGACACAATAATTCTGGGATATAATCAAATATATAATTATGTTTTATACATCTCAATAAAAAATCATAATCGGCCGAAATTTTATACTTGGTATCAAAACTGCAAATTTTATCATAAACTACTTTTTTTACAAAACATGTAGGATGAAATACAGACGGTTGCTGCATCATTTTATTAAAATCCGGTTTCATTTTTACAGATTCGTTACCTGTTAGTAATAACATATCACCATGAAAAACATCAGCATTTGTTTTTAAATAAGCTTCAACAACAAGCTTTACTGCATCTTCAGTATAATAATCATCTGCATTCAAAATGCCAATTAATTCACCTTTTGCTAATCCAATTCCTTTATTCATTGCAAAATAAAGTCCTTTATCAGGTTCACTTTGCCAAAAATCAATTTGAGTAGTGTATTTTTCAATAATATCAATGGTGTTGTCTTTTGATCCACCATCAATCACAATATATTCGATATTTGAATACGATTGATTGAAAACACTGTTAAATGTTTGTTCCAAATATTTTTCACCATTTAGCACAACGGTAATGATAGTTACTAACGGAAAATTCATCTCCGACTTTTTCTCAACACCAATTGTTCTTAATCCTCCCTGCATTTTAACGGTTTTCGATACGTTTATAAATTTTTTCTACAATTTTACTCCAAACAAACCCTTGATTAGCATAGCTAACAATATTTGGAAATACATTTGCTAAAAAATCTGGTTTATCAATAAGCTCTTGCATTTTTTTTGCCATAGCTCGATCATCATCAACATTTAAAGTTATTCCATATTTTCCATTGTCAGTTAAATCAAACATACTTACAATACCATTAGTGCCGATGATGTAATTTCCAAAATACAAAGCTTCACCAATCGAATGACAAAAAGATTCATTCCAAGAAGTCATGCAAAACACTTTTGATTTATTGTACAATTCATACAGCACTTTACGATCTTTTATTTCGCCAGTAAAAATGAGTTTCTCTTTTAGATGCGGAAAAGATTTAATCCATTCATTATAAAACACTTGAAATTCCGGATTAATTGAACCAACAAAAACCATTTTCCAATCTTTTAAATCAATTTGAGACAATGCTCTTAACATCATTTCATTATTTTTAATCTTCTCCCCTATTCTGCCAACGGTAAGAAAAATATTTTCTTTTTGGTCAAAAGATTTGATGTTGTTTTTAAAATTATCAATCAAATACAAATCATTTACCCCAACAGGAAGATACATTATTTTATCTCTAATTTGTGGGTACTTATTTTTAACCAATTGCTCACCTATACTATTCTCAATAGTAATTAAATCAACCTTCTTTAAAAATTTATTTTCCAAATATTTTAAAAACAAATTTTTAATGGGATTGGTTGAGTGCTTAATATTATTAGATTCTGCAAAGGTTTCATTATACCCATCCAATTTTAAAAACAGAAATCCTTTAGGGTTTAAAATTTTATAATAAATACCGTAAACAAATGTAAATTTCGAAAAAATATATAAGTTAAGAACATCAATATTTTTTGAATTATTTTTAAGATACGATAAAACACTTTTTTCTAAAAAACTAAACCTGCCCGTATTTTTAATAAACTCAAGCTTTAATCCTTTTACTTCTCCATTTAAATTAGAATATTCTCTATTATTTTGGTAACACACAATACTTGAATCGTAATTATAATTATGATTCAAAAAGAAAGGAATCTGTCCTAAGTCCTTAGTTAAATGGACATTTTCACATATTGGAAATATCGTTACAAATTTTTTATTCATACCCTAATACTCAATAACAAATTGGTGAATACCGAATATAATTAATACTTTTCGTTCAAAATTTCTAAGTATCATTTTATATTTATTTCTATTTAAAGTGCCACCATATGAGCCAGAAAAACCAGTAATTATAGGATTTTCATTAAAAAGATCAACATTATTTAAAAGATTTTTCTCGATTAATATATCATAAATCACATGCTCAATAAATTTACCTTTTGAGTCATTTACTTTTAAATAGGAACCTTTTAAATAAGTGTTATAAAATTTTGAAGTAACATAAAACACATTTGTCTGAGTCACTTTTGGCTTTTTATGTGAATCTGCAATCATGTTCACACACTTACGATTAGTTAATTTTTTTAAATTCAAAACTTTATAACGTCCCGTAATTTTTATAAATTCATCGTATTTAGCTTCCAATTGTGAAATAGCAGAATCTAACATCTCAAATTCCTGATAACCTTTTCCTTCATTAAAATGAATAGATTCTTTAAACTTCATCAATGTTATATGCTTATCCATTAACAATTTTTGAAATTCTTCATCATTATCAAAATTATAAGCTGAATTCTCTAAAAAAAACAAATCGTCATTTGGAAACTCGTTTGAATAAAATACTAAACCATCAATATATTCCTGTCTTCTTTGTTCAACATTTAAATGTTCAACAAAATTACTATTAGGAATAATAGTCCCAGTAATTAATAATGCGCGCTTATTTTGCACTATTTGCTCCATATACCTTTTGCTGTATTAGTAATGATTTTTTTATACTGAATTGGATGGAGAAATACTTGAGGTAAAACGCAAATACAGGTTCCTATTATTACACCGGTACTGCCAAGATTTAAATATTTTGCTAAAAAAACAGATAAAGGAATATTAATTACAATCATAGCAAAAGAATGATAAAGACTTAATCTTATTTTACCAACGCCACTTAAAAAATTTCCAAATAAACTAGTCCAAGATGAAATCAAAACCCAACAAGCCATTGACGCCGATAATATGAAAGGAATTTTAATTTTAGTTCCTATCCATATTTCATAAAAAGTATTCGCGAAAAACAGCATCCCAATGACTCCAACAGCAAGTATAAGCCAAAACATTTTTAATTTTTTAGTAATCCGTTGTATCCAATCAAAATCTCTTTTATGATATGCATCTGTATATGCAGTCCAAAATGGAGTTGTAATAATTGCAAATCCCATTGTTACTAAACTAAAATATTTAAAAGCAATATTATATGGAGTCACTTCTTCGGGACCATATAACTGATCAATAATAAAACTATCCGTTGAAAATAAAATTAAGGCAGCAAACTGCATGATGAAAAATAAAAAACCTAAACCCATCAAATCTTTAGCGCTATTCAATTTCACATATTTTATTGAAGGAATGAGATGTTTATAATCAGTACCAAAATACCATAAAGTGGCAATAAGCGGTGAAATTAAATTTGCAGCACTAATACCAATACTTAGCCATAACAATGAACCATGAGTTGTTTTAGTTAAAATAAAAACAATAATTAATGATAATAAACTAGCAAACGTATTGATTCCGCCACTTATAGCCGAACGTTGATCGGCCTTCAGTATCATAGAAATAAGCTTAATTATAAATTGCAAACAAAAGAAACTAAATACAATAAAAATTAATCGATTGATTTCTTCATTCATTTCTGGCGGAGTATTTAAAATAAGAGACCAATTTATAAATGGAAAAACTAAAACAAATAATAAATAAACAATACCTATAGTTAAAGACATAATTGCATAAGAGGTACTTATATACGTTCGTGCCAATTCATTATCATTTTTCGCAAGAGCTTCAGCTAATTTATTTCTTAACCCATTTCCAAGGCCAAGGTCAAAAAAAGCAAACCAACCAATCACAGAAGTTAATGTAAGCCAAATACCATATTTTACAGGATTTAGGTAATTAAGAGCCAAAGGAATTAATAAAAAACTAATGGCAATACTTACACATTTTATTAAAATAGAAGTGAAAATATTTTTTTTAGTTTTTACACTTCTTTCATGTCCTTGGGTTAAAAAAGTTTTGAAGGAGAATTTATTCTTTATTTTACCTTCATAAGCATTGATAAATTGATCAAAGCCTTTTTTGAAATCAAACTCTTCTGAAGCTTTTAAACAATTAGCAGAATGTTCATTGTAATTAAGTTCAATTTTTCGAATTGCATTATTTATATTTTCCGAAGTAACAGCATCTATTAATACACCTGCATTAAAATCTTTTACACTTTTTAATCCTATAATATCTATACCAATAACTGGAACTCCAGCAGCATAATAATTAAATAATTTACCCGCAGGCGAAGAAAAATAATTAAAGCTTTTTTTCGCAAGTTCAATATCATATCCTGTTATTCCAATATAGAAATGGGAAACATATTCAATGATTTTTGTTTGATCAACATAATTAAAATCAAAACTTAATTTTCCTGATTTTATGATATCACTGTATCTTTCATGTAACCAATTAAAGTACTTATCGTTTTTTATTCCTTTTAAAGTTAAGGTATAAGCATCATCTAAATCTTTTACACAATCAATAAAATATTCTAAACCATAGCCAAACTCAATATTGCCCATGTATAAAATCCTTTTATCCTTTGGCCCAATATATCTGTTACTATTTTTATCAAGAATCGGAGAATTTTGAAGGTAAAAAACAGTTATCGATTCGTCATCACCAATCATAAAATCCTTCCGCTCTTTACTTTGAATCAACAGGGTTTCTATTCCTAACTTTTTACTC
Organism: Bacteroidota bacterium; assembly: GCA_043769975.1. Lineage (GTDB taxonomy): Bacteria > Bacteroidota > Bacteroidia > B-17B0 > Aurantibacillaceae > UBA4416. The sequence continues at coordinate 4,365 of JAYVIS010000132.1, read as the reverse complement.
AACCGATAAAAAACATCCTTTTCTGTTTCAAGAGAAAAATAAATAGCTTGTTTAAAGAATAGTTTAGTTACTAAATATCCTGATGAATCAATTGCAATGACTGTATCATATTTTTTATCAAATAATTTAATAAAAAAAAGGGTTATAAATAATCTAAGAACTTTATAAAATTTATATCCTACTGTTTTTCTCCAAAAATAGGCTGCTGTTTTTCCAATTTTAATGTTTGAATAATGATCAACTAATCCATCATTCTTAAATCGGCCATTATCGACATACACTAACTTGGTATAATGATTTTCTTTACAGCATTGATATAAGTTTAACACCGATGGAGAGTACTGTAACCATTCATCTGGAAACACAATTAATATAGATTTCTTTTTACTCACTTTTTAATCGGTCCAAATCTTTCAATAATTGAAGTGTTCTTTTATCCACTCCTAATTTATTTAAATGATAATAAGAATTAAAAAACAATGAATCATTATAACAAAATGACCTTGGTTCGCATTCAAAAGCAATATCGCTGTTTTTTAATTCTTTGGCAATTTTAGTTATGATATTAATTTTGTTATTAAAAGAGGTTTCATCCATCACGGGAGGAAAAATAAGCAAGCGAGCACCTTGTTTTTCAGTATAAAATTTAAATTCTTTCAAAAAAATAATGACATCCTTATTCACATTTTCAATATGATTGGATTTTGGAGCATGTAAATACGTCTGGTTTGGCAAAGTCCAGTGTAAAAAGGCATCTCCATAAGCATTAAACGATTTCCGATGATAAATATCGATAGTTTCCGTTTTTTTATTAAATAATGAAGGGACAAAATTCTTAATTTTTTTTGCCGAATAAGTTGGAAGGTATTTTATAAGATGCATCCATTGTTCAGTATTTAATAGTTTTTTTGATGCTGGTTCAATTTCAAAAACCATTTGAACTAATTCCATTTCTCCATAAAAATCATCTGTATAAAAATGCTCATATTCAGGAATCAGAACTATTACATCACCTTTTTTCACATAAGGTTTAATATCATTAACGATATATTCTAATCCAATGCCAGCATGAACACCCATATTTACAACAGGCATATTTAATTGATTTTCAATAACTTTACTATCCAAACCGAAACTAACATTTGAACCACCTAACACCATCATTTTAGGATCTTTGATAGCATCTAATAACTGATGCTTATCAGGTAATGCCGCTAAAATACTCGATTGAGCAACCCTATCTTTAATAAAAAATAGAGAAAATAACAATACAGCAATTGTTAGAAATACTAATTTTAATATGTTACGTAAAAATAGTTTCATTAAAATTGAAAATAAATAAAAGATTGATTCTGTTTAAAAAAAGCTAAACAAATGATTATCATAAGCAAATAAATTAGCCATCTTAAAACAAAATGTATATTTTGAGGTTGAAACGATTCAATTTCTTTTTTATGTAGCCACTCTACACCAAACAATATAGCTATTATTGGGATTGTTATTGCCATTCCATGTTGAACCGGATATGTAAATAATGATTTATAAAAAAGTCCATTGATATATTGAAAAGCTTGAGCTACGTTATTTGATCTAAAAAATATCCAAGAAAAAGTGATTAATCCGAAGGTAAAAAACATGGAAGCAATGCCAAATACATTTTTTTCTGATATAACTTTTTTGTTTTTTAAAATCAAATTGGGAATTAAATACATCCCATTTAGTAAACCCCAAATAATAAACGTCCAATTAGCTCCATGCCAAAATCCACTTAATGCAAAAACAAATAAGGTATTAAAAATAGTTTTAGTTAAACTACCACGGCTTCCTCCCATTGGAATATAAACATAATCGCGAAACCAAGAAGTTAATGAAATGTGCCATTTACGCCAAAATTGAGAAACACTAGTTGAGAAATAAGGATAGCTGAAATTTTGCAACAATGTAAAACCAAATAAGCGAGCTGTGCCAATTGCAATGCTTGAATAACCAGAAAAATCGCAATAAATTTGAACAGAAAAATAAATTGCCCCTAACATTAACGTACTTCCAGGTAAAACATCATATGAAGAAAAAATAGCATCAACATAAGTAGACAACGTATCGGCAATTACAATTTTCTTAAATAAACCCCAAAGTATTTGACGCATGCCTTTAATAGCCTCATCTAAATTGAAAATTCTTTTCTGATGAAATTGAGGCAATAAATGAAAAGCTCTTTCGATTGGACCAGCTACTAATTGAGGAAAAAAACTAATAAAAGCTGCAAAGGAAATAAAATCGGTTGTCGGTTTCATTTTACGACGAAAAATATCCGTCGTATAACTCAAAGACTGAAACGTATAAAAACTAATGCCAACAGGTAAAATAATTTTTAATGAAATCGCAGGAATATGATAACCAATAGTGTCAAATGCGGAGATAAAGTTGTCAATAAAGAAATTAAAATATTTGAAGAATCCTAAAAGGCCAATATTAACAATACAACTGGCAGCAAACAACCATTTTCTTTTTTGCGAATGTGTTGAATTTTCTAATAAAATTCCAATCGAATAATCAAAGATGGTACTAAAGGCAATCAAAAAAAGAAAACGCCAATCCCACCAACCATAAAAAACATAGCCAACTATTAAAATAAATAAATTTTGAAGCTTGATGGTTTTATTAAATACAAACCAATACAATAAAAAAACAATTGGTAGAAATATGGCAAATTCAAATGAATTAAAAAGCATTATCCTTAAATCTTATTTCTACAAACATAGCAGGCATTCCAGCTATCTTCAGTTAATATTTTTTTTGTCATCCATTCCTCAGCATGTATAATTTCCAATCCATTTATTTCGGCAATACTTTTGATTTCGTCAATAAATAAATAACGCATGCTATGCAATTCATGTAATTTTAGTTCATGATGTGTTGCTTTATTTTGAATTAAAATCTCAAAATCCACATCTACTCTGTTTTCTTTTGGCAATAACGTTGGTTTTGAATTTCTAATTATGGAAACAGTATCATTTTCGAAAAATTTAGATCTCGAAGTTGGTTTATCTTTTAAAACACCTGGACCATGCCAACAATCAAAAACAAATATACCATGAGGTTTTAAATGTTTTTTAACTGTTTTAAACGTTTGATTTAAATCTTCATTAGTAATCATATAACTCATCACATGAAATAAAGAAATAATAGTATCAAATCTTAATGCACTTTCATAGGTTCTTATGTCGCCTTCTAAAAAAGACAGTCTTTCGGAAACCGCAATTTCAGATTCAGATTGTCTCTCAATTGCCAATCTTAACATCGTTTCACTAAAATCAAGTCCTTCCACATAATAACCAAGTTCAGCTAATTTTTTAGCGTGAATACCAGTACCACAGCCTAATTCAAGAATATTTTTTGTAAGGGGAGCAAATTGTGTAATTAAAGAATTTACGTATTCTGTTTCCTTTACATAATCTTTATCTTTATACAATAAATCATAATATTGACTGTATGCTTCAAATACTTTTTTATCCATTAGTTTAAAATTGCTTTCAATGATTTAACAACCTCATGAATTTGTTCATTTGTCAAGGCTAATCCGCTTGGTAAATAAAGCCCATAATGATACATTTTTTCAGCATTTGGGTAAACTTCATTTTCAAACAAACCCATTCGCTTTAAAACGGGCTGTAAATGCATTGGATAAAAAAATGGTCGTGTACCAATTCCATTTTCACCTAATTTTTTCATTACTAATTCAGCAGAATTATTTTCGTCTTTCAACAGAAAACCAAATACCCAATAAATATTATCAGAATAATCTGTTTTAGTAATTGGTAACGATAAACCTTTTTCATCTTTCAATAAGTCAGTATATAATTTACCTATTTCTCTTTTTCGTGCAATACTCTCCTCCCAACGCTCTAATTGCGCTAAACCAATAGCGGCTTGCAAATTTGTCATACGCATATTCCAACCTAACTCTTCGTGTACGAATCGTTTTTCAACTGTAAAACATAAATTTCTTAATGATCTTAAATGATTGGCAATTGAATCATCGTCTGTTAAAACCATTCCACCTTCACCAGTCGTTATTAATTTATTTGGATAAAAACTAAATACACTCACATCACCAAAACTTCCACAAGGTTTTCCTTTATAGGTTTGGCCGTGAGCCTCTGCAGCATCTTCAATAATTTTTAAACCGTGTTTTTTTGCAATTGCCAATACCGAATCCATATCTACAGTTAAACCATAAATATGAACTACCATAATAGCTTTTGTTTTGGACGTAATTTTTGATTCAATTTGGCTGACATCCATATTCCAGGTTTCTAAATCAGAATCCACTAAAACAGGAATTGCACCCGATTTAATAATGGC
>JAYVIS010000131.1:0-2369 GCA_043769975.1 Bacteroidota bacterium | reverse complement strand
GCTGGCGATTTAGTAGGTTTAATGGGCGATAACGGTATTGGTAAATCAACACTCTTAAAAACCATCACGGGTAACTTAGTGCCTTTAACAGGAGATATTTTGTTGAACTCAAAATCAATTAGTAGTTATTCTGCACAACAGCTATCACAATTATTATCCATTGTGGTTACCGAAAAAATTGGAGGATTTAATTTAACCGTTTGGGATGTAGTAGCAACAGGGCGCACGCCTTACATTAATATTTTTGGAAAACTAACGCCCAAAGATGAAGCTATTGTTACTGAAGCTTTGGAACAATTGAATTTAATTCCTTTAAAAGATAAGTTTATTGATGAACTCAGCGATGGGCAACGCCAAAAAGTAATGATTGCAAAATCTTTAGCGCAGCAAACACCAATTATCGTTTTGGATGAACCAACCGCTTTTTTAGATCATACTTCCAAACATCAGTTGTTTTCTATCCTCAAAAAACTCTGCGCCGAACAAAGTAAACTCATCATTGTTTCATCACATGATTTGGAATTGATGAAATCCTACATTAACCGCTCTGTGACGATGGCTGATGGCAATAAGATGGAGGTTTTGTAAATGATTAGTTCTATATTTGTTTAACATTCATCTTATGCAAAGATTTTACTATTCAGATACTATTTTCGATTTTCTTAAAAGATGTCTTACAACATTTCGAAGGCATGCTTTATTTTGAGTTCTCTATTCCTCGTATGGGAAGAAGAATAGATGTTGTGCTTATCATTAAAAATGTATTGTTTGTTTTAGAGTTTAAAGTTGGAGAAAAAACCTTTCTAACTCAAAATATAGATCAAGTATGGGATTACGCTTTGGATCTGAAAAATTTTCACGAAACCAGTGAATCTCTTTTAATTGCTCCTGTATTAATTGCAACTAAGGCAAACGTCACGGCTGTTAGCATAGCCACAACTCATGAGGATCAAGTGTTATTGCCTATAAAATCAAATTCTGAATCTTTAAAAGATATAATAAAAAGCACTCTTGATTTTGCAGAAGGATCAACTATTGATATTCAGTCATGGGCAAACGGAAGATATGCACCTACTCCTACAATTATAGAAGCTGCCTTAGCTTTATATAATGGGCATGATGTTTCACAAATTTCTAAAAGTGATGCAACTGCCACTAATCTTTCCCTTACTAGTAAAGCTATATCAGATATAATTTATAAAGCTGAAGAAAAAAAGGAAAAATGCATCTGTTTTGTAACTGGAGTCCCAGGAGCTGGAAAAACATTAGTAGGGTTAAATATTGCAGCAAAGCATTTAAATAAAGAAGAACGAACATCTACGGTTTTCCTTTCTGGAAATGGCCCACTAGTAGCTATACTTAGAGAAGCATTAACTCGTGATAAAGTAAAAAGAGAGAAATTAAAAGGAAATAAAAAAGTAAAAAAGGGAGAAGTATTTAGTCAAGTCAAATTGATGATCCAAAACGTTCATCATTTTAGAGATGAATGTATAAAGGACATGGCTTTAGCACCATTTGAACACGTAACTATTTTTGATGAAGCTCAAAGAGCTTGGAATTTAGACCAAACGGTTAAGTTTATGAAGGCTAAAAAAGGTCTTCCTAACTTTTCATCTTCTGAACCAGAATTTTTAATTTCCTGTTTGGATCGACATAAAGATTGGGCTGTGGTAGTTTGTTTAGTTGGTGGTGGCCAAGAAATTAATACAGGTGAAGCTGGTATTAGCGAATGGATTGAATCTTTAAATCGTTCATTTCCTCACTGGAATATTTATATCTCGGACAAGTTAAATGACAGTGAATATGCTGCAGGCAATGCTTTAGAGCTTTTGAAGGAACATAAAAGTGTAATAAAAAAACAAGAACTTCATTTATCTGTATCAAGGCGTTCTTTTAGAGCTGAACATGTTTCCCTACTCGTAAAAAACATCTTAGACATAAATACTTCGGAAGCAATAAAAAATTACAAATCTATACAGCATAAATATCCAATTGTAATTACAAGAGATTTAAGCAAGGCAAAAAAATGGCTTAAAGAAAAAGCAAGAGGTACTGAAAGATATGGCATCGTTGTCTCATCACAAGCGCAACGACTTAAACCATTAGCTATTGACGTAAGATCATCTACTGATCCTATTCATTGGTTTCTTGATGAAAAAGATGACACTAGGTCTTCTTATTATTTAGAAGATGTTGCTACAGAATTTGATGTACAAGGGTTAGAATTAGATTGGGCTTGTGTAACTTGGGATGGAGATTTTAGATTTTCTGGTGACGAATGGGGAAACTTCTCGTTTGTGGGTTCTAAATGGCAGAATATCAAAAAAGAAGAAAGAAAAACATATTTGAAAAATGCATACAGAGTTTTG
>JAYVIS010000130.1:0-2396 GCA_043769975.1 Bacteroidota bacterium | reverse complement strand
TTGAAGAAGCAAAGTTGAGAATGAACGAACAACTTATCGATCAAACAGAAGAATTGAAACGCGCAACACTGGAATACGCAACCGGTTTTTAAAGTAAACTAATATGAAAAAAGAAAATAATTATTATATTGATGAAAATAATAATAGTTGGTATTGTGAATTTTACACAATAGAACAAGCTGAAAGAAATTCAAAATCCCTAGGTGACTGTAGTAACTGTCGTAACTGTAGTAACTGTAGTAACTGTCGTAACTGTCGTGACTGTAGTGACTGTAGTGACTTTAGTGACTGTAGTGACTGTAGTGACTTTAAGTTAAATCCACAAAGGATTTACTCAAATTTAATAGGTTCAAGAAACTCAACCACACAGGTATATTGGATTGATGATAATATTCAAGTAATTTGTGGTTGCTTTAGGGGAGACTTGAATTACTTTGAAAACCAAGTAAAACAAATTCATGCTAATTCACAAAAACATTTAGAAGATTATTTGAATTTTATAGCAAAAGTTAGAAATTATATTAATAATTAAAAATTAAAATTATGAAACCTGGTGATAAGGTAAAATTCAAAAAATGTCTAAAGACTGGAGATGCAATTGGGGAAAAACGCAATGCATTATTTGTAACTGAAGCAATGCCATTCAATGGCATTAGAACTATTAAGAGTGTTGAGTCAAATGACAATGTAGAACTTATCGAAAGTACATTTTATTATAACCAAAAAATGTTAACATTAATAAAATAAAAATTATGAACATTCAGGAATTAACAGAAGCGGAAATTTTAGCATTAACTAGTGATCAAATTGATCAAATGGTTAAACTTCGTATGGCACAGGAAGGTATTAAATTTATACCTAATCCAAATGTACCTATATACGAAGAAGTTCAGGAACCAGATATAACAGTGTATGAAATTCAACAGAATAGCAATACGCTTAGGTTTTTAGATAAGTGCGAAGTAGAATTGCTATTTGAAATGTTGACAAAAACAACTTCAATGTGCGATATTGACTATAACTATGATAGTGGTTATGTATATTTCATGCAAAGAAGTTCAGAACGCATTGATGTAAAAATGGAAACAAAAAAAGTGTATTCAATTGATCTTTACAATAAAGTTAAAAACGTAATGCGTGATAACAAAAAATTAAAAAAACAATACGAAGAGCTTTTTAATGAACATATTGAAAACTTAAATCAAGCTCAAAAAATTCGCGAAGAAATTTCTACAAGACATTATGAAGTGATAGTAAAATACGACTATTTAAATAATCTCTGCAAAAAAATGAAATTTGATTACCTTCCACTTGCAGATGGAAATGAAGATGTTGCCTTTAACTTCTTGAAAAAAGCATATTCAATGGATGCCGAACAGGAAAAATATGTGCTCGAAAATTACAAAAATGTTGAATAACATGTTTTAGATACCAAAAAAAATTGCTATCTTTATATATACAAATTAATTATTAAAGCAACAAATTTAAAAACAGAAGTTATGTCAAAAAGTACTTTGATCAAAGAAGATTTGCAGAAATTGTCAGTTAAACAACTTGAAAAGTTCGCAACAGGTGTTACAGGTGATGACCTTGAGTTGGTAAACGAAGTAATAGTTGAAAAACGCTCTCGTTTAGAGCAAGCAACCACCGATCCAAATCTTGCAAAAGAGGTTGAAGAATCGAAAGAAGCAAAAGCTGCGAAAGAAGCGGTTGTATTAGCAAAAAAAGAAGCAGCAGACAAAATTGCCGCAGAAAAAGCTGAAGCGAAATTGAAAATTGAAACAGAACGCGCTGAAAAAGCTGAGATAAAGAAAAAAGCAAAAGAAGATGCTGTTAACCTGAAGCTTGAAAAATTAGCTGAAAAAGAACTTGGAAAAACTACAATTTCCGAACAGAAAGCAGCAGTACTTCTGGAACGCGAAGCAAAAAAAGCTGCACGTGAAGAAGCTAAAATTGCCGCACTTGCTGGAATCGAAGCAAGTAAAGAAAAACGCGCAATTGAATCTGCTGAAAGAGCAAAAATTACCGCAGAAAAACTTGCTGATATGCAGTTTGGTGACAAAGTGAATAAAACCCAGGCCGTTCGTAATTGCCTTGCAAAAGGTATGAGCAACGCCGCTATTGCAGAAGAAACCGGTTTTACCAACAAATTCATATGCGACACAGTATGGCGCATTGAACAAATGGTTGCTCAGAATGAGTTCATTGAAAAACGTCGTGCTGAAATTAAAGCAGCAAAAGACGCCTTAGTAGCAGATGCTTTTGAGCACGTCGAAGAAACACAGACAGAAGGTTAATAAAACATCGTAATTTAATTTACTGAAGGGCAACTAGTTATTTAGTTGCCTTTTTTTATTCTATTATGTTTTAAAACATAAACAAAAATTATAATTGTA
>JAYVIS010000129.1:0-2161 GCA_043769975.1 Bacteroidota bacterium | reverse complement strand
CTATGTAAAAAGATGTTTTTGACACCTACAGAAATGTATTTCCGCAATAACTTCCTACGAATGGAAATTTAATAAGCTGACATTTTGTAACCTGCCTTTTTCAGGATGCACATAACGTTCAAAAACACCACACTTTCAACAAGAAAAGGAATAGCTGGTAGATGAATTTTTTCATTGTGAAAGCCAAAAATACAGCGTAAATTCAATAACCCTTGCCTACCACGCAGGCAGGCAAGTCAGATTATCAAACAAGTGCATCTTTCTTTCTGAAAATATTGCTGTGCATATTGAAAGTTTCCCAAACTTTTACGTTATGATGCAAAATGGTATCTACTGCGCCCAAACACATAAAACCTTGAGGTGCAAGGCTTTCATAAAGAGATTGTAAAATAGCTTTATAGGCAGGCAGTTTGAAGTAAATCAAGACATTTCGACATAAAATTAGATGTATGTCTTGTACAATACTTTTTTGTAATAAATCGTGTTCTATAAACTGAATATAAGGTTGGGCAAAATTTTGCATCTCAAAATGGTGATTTTTTATGCTGATATAATCCTCAAAATGATGCTTGCCTCCTGCTTTTTGATAATTTTCTTCTAATTGGGTAAGGCTGGGTAATAAGTAGCTTGTCTGCTGTGCTTTGGCTAAAGATTTTGCGCTAATATCTGTGGCATAGATATGTGATTTTTCGAGTAGCCCATGCTCTTTCAATAAGATAGTCAATGAATACACTTCCTCGCCTTGCGCGCAACCTGCACACCATATTTTGACAGCAAGCAAGGTTTGTAAATAGGGAAAAACTAAACTTTGGAGGCTGTGAAAAACGCTTGGATTGCGAAAAAAATAGCTTGTATGATTCCAAAGTGTATCTACAAAATCTATAGTAATCTCACCTTTACAATCTATTTCTTTCAGATTGTAATGTGAAAAATCATAGCCAAATTTTTGATATATTTCTTTTTGCATACCATCATTATCTTTTATAAAATTGCAACCTTGCCTACCACATAGCAGGCAAGGCATAAAATCTTAATGTGCCTCCAGCCAATTCTCGCCTACATACATTCTCACCTCGATAGGGTGTAGTGCGTTTTGCACACCATACTAAATACCAAATATTCTAGCATTCAATAGCAGGGACATTTATGAAGTTGCAGGATTATCACTCAAGTCAATATGAGATAAGTTATCTTTTATTTTTGATATATATTCAGATATATAAGATATTTGATTACCTTTTAATTTAATCACGTCTAAATTTGGTATATTCTCTAAGAAAGATATATCTGTAATTTTATTATTACTCATATCTACATTCTTCAAATTTGGTAAATTTTCCATAAATATAGTTTCAATTTCATTATAGCATAGTTTTAAAGCAACAAGATTGGGTAAGTCTTTTAGATAAATGCTTTTTATTTTTTTATTTTGAGTGTTTATTTTTTGATAATTTGGTAGATTTAATAAATTCAAGCTATTCAATTCTTCAATGTTGTCAATTTTAGATATTTCTTCGCAATCCTTAATAGTCAAATGATTTACAATTATATTTTTTAAATCTATCATTTTTATTTTGTTACAATATGATAACTCTAAATTTTTTATAGTTGAGTTTTCAAAACCTATACTTTTCATGTTTTCAAATTTTGATATAATAGCATTATTTATGGTAGTATTTTTCAAATCTATATTTGTAACATTTTTAAAATTGTATAACTCTAATTCATCTAATTCCAAGCCTCTTAAAAATAATACATATAAAGACTGTATGTTACTTAATTTAAGCTCTTTTATAGGATTGTTACTAAAATCTAAAGTCTTTATTTTACTCAATTTTGGTAGGAATATAAACGAAATATTGTTATTACTCATATTTAATCCCTCTAAATTTTCTAATTTTTTTAGAGGTAAAATATCTGATATTTGATTATGACTAATATTTAAACTTACCAATGCATCAAGACCTTGTAAGACTGAAATGTCTATTATTTTATTTTCTTGTATATTTAGAACTTTAAGATGATTGTGATTAGCCAAAATACTTATATCTGAAATACTGTTGCTTGACATATCTATTTTTTCTAATGATGGTATGTTATTTAAAACAGATATATCACTTATTTTGTTACTTCCTATGTTTAAATGAATTAAATTACCTAA
>JAYVIS010000128.1:0-2566 GCA_043769975.1 Bacteroidota bacterium | reverse complement strand
TCTGATGCATTGTAAGTTTCAATATAATTAAATGACGAAGAAGGAATGAGTTTATTGAATTGTAATTTATACGGAACAAAACTAACAGCACCATGAATAAACAATTCAAGATTTGGCCAAACTTCCAGCAAGTTTTCTTTGCCTGTCATTTCTAAAATACGTTTCGCTAAAACAATCGTCCACGTTGGAACTCCGCTAATGGTTGTCACGTTTTCAAGGAGTGTTGTTGACGCCATTTTTTCAATTTTCTCCTCCCAGTTCTCCATCAATGCAATTGATAATTCCGGTGTACGAATCATCTGAGCCCAAAATGGAAGATTCTGCAATAAGATTGCCGATATATCTCCATAAATTGATTCATTATTATTGATATTCAAATGATGACTGCCTCCCAAAGTCAGACTTTTCCCTGAAAATATTTTAGTCTCCGGATTGTTATTGCAGTAAATAGAAATCAGATCTTTTCCTCCTTTGAAGTGGCACTCTTCCATTGCTTCGGAGCTGACAGGAATAAATTTACTCTTCCCGGCCGTGGTTCCTGAAGATTTTGCAAACCACTTAATGTCTGATGACCATACTAAATTTTGTTCCCCTCTTCGTGTTCTTTCTATTAAGGGTTTTAAGCTTTCGTAATCCTGTATTGGAATTTGATTTTTAAACGTGTTGTAATTTGTAATGGATTTAAAATCATATTTTTTTCCTATTTCTGTTTCTTTTGCTGAGTTTAATAATGCCTGTAACCATTCCTCTTGAACATCATGAGGATACTTCATAAATAATTCAATTTGGTGCATCCTTTTTTTCATAAGCCAAGATGCTATGGAATTGAGAATGGCCATTTAACTTATTTTTGACTTTTGTAATAAACTTTGTGTGACAACGTTGGCATATTTACAAAGTATATGGTCGTTTTTTAAATAACTCAGTACAACTTTCACGCCTTCATTACCTTTTATAAAGGTGTAGTTTTCATATAAATAATCTTTGCCATTCATCGCGTAGCTACCATGTTCAACATGAGTGGTGTAGCCTTTAATTTTTGTATGCAATAATTCATCTGGTAAAATTTCTACTCCTGGACTTTTCATATAGGCGTCATTTGTTGCAATTAACTCATAATCGGGAATTTTGTAGATAGAATTAAATTCCATTTTTTCAATAGAAACAGAAAATGATGGAGAGGATTCTGATTTATTACTTTTAGAATTCTCAATGTAATTTTGCATGTAACATGGTAATATAGATTCAGATTCTTGTACTTCAAAAGGAAGCATTAATGATAAGTCTTGACTAATTGAATAGTGATTCCATTTTACATCTTTTAAATAATCGGATGGATGATTTAAAAAGGTAATAGTTGCATCTGATTGTTCATTTTCGGAATAGTAGTTTTTGCCTAGTAATACAAAGGTGATAATTAATTGAATCAACACGGATGCAACAAATACCACCGTTTTTTTGGATGGACTTGATAAGCTAGATTTGAAAATAGATTTTTTTTCCTCCATGGGTTCTTCCAAAATGGTTTTTTTGGAAAGAGATGCGTTGTAGGTATCCAACTCGTCAATATACTGATCAAAGGAGGAATTAAATTTAAGTTTTTGCCAATCTAAAAAATTATTAGCTATTTTTTTATTACAGCCTTTACAAAACACCATTCTTTCAGAATTCACCGTGTTTTTATGTTGACAGTTATCGCAAATTAAATAGTTAGCCATAGGTTTAAAATTAGTGTTTCTTAAATATACAAAAATTAATATTCAAATTCTTCAGTTACTTGTGAAAGGTATACTTCATCAAATAACTCAATATATATATCTTGTTGCTTATAGCCCTTTAATAAAAAATTATATGCATTTAGAAAGTGCTCTAATGCGAGAATTGAATTGTTTTTTTTGTATTTATACAACATTCCCAAATAATAATTTGCTTCAACAGGAAATTGAGATTGTTTAATGGCTTTCTTGTAATATACTTCAGCCTTTTTTAAATTATTTAATTTTTCGTAATTACGGGCTATGTAAAAATAAATATACGTGTTACAGTTTTTTTGTCCAAAGTGGCTGACTTCAAATTTTTCGTTTAATTCAAATTCTTGAATGGCATTTTGATAATCACCTAATTGATAATAACATAAACCTTTTAAAAAATGAATGTTTTCTCCAACTGGCGCGTCCACATCTTGAGGTGTTAAGCTATCATAATGATTTAAATGTTTTAATGATTTTTTATAATCTCTATAGTAATATAATAATACCCAACCATAATAGCCTTCCATTTCTTTGGCATTGATTGCTAAACTTTTTTCGAGTGCTTGAATAGCTTCGGCATAATTTCCGTGTTTGGTATTTTGCACTGAGTAGGTATGCCAATCGCCAGCAGTAATGCTATCATGTTTAGCAATACACAAATTCATTAATTCATTTCCGCATTTATCATTTCCGTGGTAGGAAATGTAAGTTCCCATTTCTAAAATTTGTTTTTTAGTAAAATGCTTTTCTTCTAAAAACTCTAAAATTTCTTGAGCTTTAATTGGTTGATGACAGCGCTCTAATTTATACGCTAA
>JAYVIS010000127.1:0-12378 GCA_043769975.1 Bacteroidota bacterium | reverse complement strand
GGTCCCATCTATTTTAGCTTTTGGTATTTATCTAAAACTAATTAAATCTAAATAAAATGGTAGCTATTATCCCTTATTTCGCAGCATTAATTACAGTTATGTTTGCTGTTGGTTTTTATTTAGCTCTTCAAGAAAAGCAAAAATAGTTTAAAATCATGCCTTTACACGATATAATTTGCTATTATAGCGATTTGACTTCGCCAATGTCATATTTAATTGAACAAGAAAAAGAAGAGGCAAAACTTAAAGCTATACAAAAAACTATTTATTGTGAACGTGATATAAATAGAATCATTGAAATGGCTTGGGAAGATAGAACTCCCTTTGAAGCGATTGAATTTCAGTTTGGTTTAAAAGAAAAAGATATAATTGAATTTATGAGATTAAATTCATTGCCTTCTACTTTCAGGATGTGGCGTAAAAGAATGAAATCTCGTAAAACAAAACATATTGCTTTAAGAGATGCAACTACGAAACGATTTAAATGCAATAGGCAAAGAGGAACAGGTAATAAAATCTCTAAACGTTAGAAGCTTTATTTATTTATATTATTTTATAGCTATTTCTCTCAAAACTTATATCTAAATATTAGGCCTCGTTTTTATAGATAGATTAAAAAATGAAGGATATTAATATTAATTTATTGAATTCAATTAGTTTTATATATATTTAAAGTTAAGGGTTATTAATAATTATAACTCAATTTTTATTTTCAAAGATATGCTCATTAAATTAAGTCGTTTTGTTTTTATAATACCTTTTTTTATTGCCTTATCTAGTTGCAATTTGTATTACAATGCGTTTTATACGGATCCCGAAAAATGTTTCCCACTAGCCTGTAAAAAAGGACCATATGATGTAATTATTGTACCAGGTTATCCTTCAGATTCAGGAAAAATAAATGGAATTTTAGCTGAACGTTTAAATTGGGCAAATTTTCTTTATAAAAATGGTTATACAAAGCGAATTATTTTTTCTGGATCAGCAGTATATACTCCATATGTTGAGGCGGAAATAATGCGTTTATATGCTTTGCAATTGGGAATTAAATCAGAAGATATTTTTATTGAAACGAAAGCAGAACATACTACAGAAAACCTATATTATGGTTGCCAAATGGCAAAAGAATTAGGCTTTGAAACAATTGCATTTGCTACTCAGCCTGCGCAATCTAGTTTTATGAAGCCGTTTAAAAGAAAATTTAAGTTGAACGTTGATATGCTGCCAGTTTTAACAGATTCAATTAAACAATTTACTTATGCTTTTGATTCAATCAAAGTTTCTAAGTTATACATAAAAGATTTTGTTTCAATTGAGAAAAGAGAAGGGTTAATTAAACGTCTTAATGGCACAAGAGGACAAACTGTAAAGAAAGAAATGAGAAGAGTTCGTAAATCTAAAAGGAGGTTAAATAAAAAGTAATGTTATTTTATTGAACTATTCGAATACCAACAACAGACACATCATCCACTTGTTCCAAATCTCCACGCCAATTTTCAAAAAAAGTTTCTAATTTTTCTTTTTGAACAGACATTGATAATTCAGAAATTTCACATAAAAGTTTTGTGAAATTTTTTTGCATTATTTTTTTTCCTTTTGGTCCGCCAAACTGATCTGCATAACCATCAGAAAACAAATAGAGCATATCACCTTTTTGAACAAAAAATTCTTTATCAGTAAATTCTTTGTCAGAATTTTCGTCTATCCCACCTATTGAAAATTTATCACCTGGAAACTCTTGTTTTTCTTTATTTCTAATAAGAATTAGTGGACGGCGAGCCCCTGAATATTGAATTAAATTATTAGTATGCAATGTTAGCAACCCTATGTCCATCCCATCTTGAGCTCTATTATTGAGTCGTCCTTTACTAAATACCGCTTTAATTTTTTTATCTAATAAGTTTAATGCTGATGATGGAGCACGTACAGAAGAATCATGTAAGCTAATATTTAGCATTTCGTTGCCTATAACCGACATAAATGCTCCAGGGACTCCATGGCCTGTGCAATCAGCTAATGCAAGTAGTTTTACTTCATCTGTTTCTGAAAACCAATAAAAATCACCACTAACAATATCTTTTGGTTTAAAAACCATAAAGGATTCTTTAAATATATTTGAAAGTTCATCTATTGGAGGTAATAAGGCTTCTTGTATATGTTTAGCGTATAAAATGCTATCCATAATATCCTTATTTTTTAATTTAATTATTTCTTCATTTTGTTTTCGTTCAGTAACATCACTATCAATAATAATCAGGTTTGTTAATTCACCACTTTCGTTAAAAATTGGAGTTAGAGTACTAGATTCCCATACTACTTTACCATCGGCAAACATATTTGGTGATTCGTAGCTCACTGATTTTTTTGAATCAATACAATTTCGTATGATGTTTTCAATCTCAGGATTATTACTTACCTCATAAATGGTATTACCATATTTAGCTTTAAATTCGGTAATTGTTAATCCGTTTAATTTTTCGAAACTGGTATTTACCCATTCAATTAAACCGTTAGGATCCATTATTAAAATTGAATTTTCAGTTTCTCGAGCTACAATTGATAATAGATTTAATTCCTTATTTTTTTCTTCTATTACTTGTTTTATAGAATCAACCTCTGACTTTAATTGAATTTCAACTTGATCAATTTTGTATTGATTTTCTTCAGAATCATTTTTTACAGATTCATATTTTTTTAAAGTGAAAAATGCCTTTTCAAAATCGTTAATTACTTCATAAGCAGAACTTAATTTGAGTAAAATATTTTTTATGAGAGATGTGTTTTTCGCTTTTTCAGCGTTTTTTAAAGCATATTCAAGCTCTAAAACGGCAGTTTGATTTTCATCTTTTTTATCTAAAGAATTTTCCAGCATTATGATACAAGCAAATATAACTTTTTCAATCTAAAATTACTGAAATTTAATTTGAAACAGGAAAAACTATGATAAAAGCACTCTTTTTTCCGTTTGTGTAAAACCCTATAAAAACACATATTTTTGTTTAATTTTACAGGAAATTATATACTTATGATTAAACGGCTTTTTATTTATTTATTTATTGGAATAGGGATAAAATCTTTTGCTCAAACAAATCAATGGAGTTTACAACAGTGTATTGATTTTGGTCAAAAAAACAATATTTCTTTGAAGCAAGCAGAAATCACTTCTCAAATTAATCAGAACAATTCAACCCAAAGCAAAGCGGCAATATTACCAACAATTAACGGAGGTGCTCAGCATACATATAACTTTGGTCGAACAATTGATAGATATACTAATACGTTTGCAAATTCACAGGTTTTGTCTCAAAATTTTTATGTATCAAGTAATGTCATAATTTGGTCTGGCTTATCTCAGTATAACAATATTAAAGCAAATCAATTTCAATATTTATCTAGTTATGAAACATTTTTACAATCAAAAAATGATTTAGCATTAAATATTGCAACTTCTTATATCAATGTTATTTTTAGCGATGAAATTTCTCAAATATCAAAAAATCAATATAAAATAACTCTGGAACAATTAGATCGTACTCAGAAATTAGTAGATGCGGGAACTCTTGCTAAAAGTGCTATTTATGATTTAAAAGCACAATTAGCGAATGAAGAAGTAAATGTTATTAGCGCAGATAATAATTATCAATTAGCAATGTTGGGATTAACTCAATTATTAAATTTAGATACACTTCCTAATTTTAGCATTGAGAAACCAAATGTGGATATTTCAGGAGGTGATTTAGCTTCAGTTTCAGTTCAAAATATTTATGAAACAGCTTTAAAAAATCAACATTCAATAAAAGCTGCTAATTATAATGTAATATCAGCTAATAAAAGTTTAGATATAGCAAAAGGGAAGTTTAGCCCAACTTTAAGTGCTACTGGAAGTTTAGGAACAGGAACTTCAGAACTAAATAAGAGAATTGATGCCGTTAATTTTGTTGGTATCGAACAAACACAATATGTTACATCAGGTGGCGATTTTGTTTATCAGCCAAAAACAGAGATAATGACTTCTAAAACACCATTTGCTGATCAGTTTAAAGATAATGTAAATAAGAGTATTGGATTCACACTTTCAGTTCCAATTTTTAATGGCTTGCAAACATATACTGGATATAAAAATGCTCAATTAAATGCTTTATCAGTTTCATATAGTAAAGAATTGACCGAGCAAAATTTATATAAAACAATTGCACAAGCTTATGCAAATGTACGTGCAGCTTTAAATAAATATAAAGCAAATAAATTATCTGTAGAGGCAAGTGAATTATCTTTTAATTTCGCACAGCAAAAATATAATGTAGGAGCGCTTAGCACATTTGATTTTAATAGTGCAAAAACACTAGTTCAAGCTGCACAAAGCAATCTGGTACAAGCTAAATACGATTATGTTTTCAAACTTAAAGTATTAGATTTTTATCAAGGTAAACCAATTACATTTTAATTAAAGTAGAATAAAAACAAAACATATGAAAAAATTATATTGGATAATAACAATTTGCATAGCGCTGCTAACGCTTGTAATCGTTTTTAAATTTTTTAAAGGTGAAGAGCCAACCAAGGTAATTACAGAAAAAGCGACAAATCGTAACATTATTGAAACTGTTTCTGCAAATGGTAAAATACAACCTGAAGCTGAATTAAAAATTACTTCTGATGTATCAGGTGAAGTTGTTGAAATGTATGTGAAAGAAGGTGAACAAGTGAAAAAAGGAACGTTACTTTGTAGAATTAAGCCTGATATTTATGAAAGCGCGTTTGATAGAGTGAATGCTACTGTAAATAGCAGTAAAGCAAACTTAAAAACAACTATGGCTCAATTGGCTCAGGCACAAGCAAATTTAGCAAATTCAGAATCATCTTTTAATCGTAGTAAAAAATTATTTGATCAAAATGCAATTTCTCAGCAAGATTTTGAAGCCTCTAAAGCTGCTTATGAAGCTTCAAAAGCGAATGTAGAAGGATTGGTTGAAAGTATAAAAGCCGCAGATTATAATGTAAAAAGTGTAGAAGCTAGTTTAAAAGAGGCTAATTCAAATTTAGACAAAACTTATATTTATGCGCCTGTTGATGGTACTGTTTCTAAATTAAATGTTGAAAAAGGTGAAAGAGTAGTTGGTGTACAAGGATTACAAGGGACTGAAATTTTACGTTTGGCAAATTTAAACGAAATGGAAGCAAGTGTTGAAGTAAATGAAAATGACATCATTCGAATTCATAAAAATGATACGACCATAATAGAAGTTGATGCTTATTTAGGAAAAAAATTTAAAGGTATTGTAACTGAGGTTGCAAACTCCGCAAACACAACTGGCATTTCAATCGATCAAGTAACTAACTTTGTTGTGAAAATCAGAATTCTAAGAGAGTCTTATGTTGATTTAATTACAACAACTAACCCAGCTCCTTTTCGTCCAGGAATGAGTGCAAGTGTAGAAATTCAAACGATGCGTGCAAGCAATATCATCACAATTCCAATACCTGGCGTTACAACTCGTAGTTCTGATACAACAAAAACTAAAGAAGTAAACGGTGATGAAGAGCCTAGCGTTGTTGTTGTAGATGAAAAAGAAAAGAAAATAAATGAGAAAAAAGAAGAAATAAAAGAATGTGTTTTCTTAAATGTAAATGGTGTTGCTAAAATGGTTTTTGTGAAAACAGGTGTTCAAGACAATGATTACATTGAGATTTTGAGTGGAATAAAAGTAGGAGATGAAATTATTTCAGGACCTTATGGTGCCGTTTCAAAATCTATAAAAAATGGTACTAAATTAAAAGTGGTGACTAAAGACGAATTATTTTCTGATAAAAAATAAGTATTGGCATTCCTTTTACATATAGAAAGTACATCGACCGTTTGCTCTATTGCAATTAGTGAAAACGAAAAGCTAATTGCTCTGAAAGAAGTTAATGATGGTTTTTCTCATGCAGAAAATTTGCATCTATTTATACAAGATGTTTTACAACAATCTCGCTTAACTATTAATCAACTCGATGCAATTTCAATAAGTTCTGGTCCTGGATCTTACACTGGTTTGCGCATAGGCTTTGCTTCAGCAAAAGGATTAGCTTATGCACTTAATATACCTTTGATAAAAGTTGATACATTAAAATCATTAAGTAAAAGCGTATTAGATTCAGTGAAAAAAGAGGCATACTATTGTCCATTAATTGATGCCCGAAGAATGGAAGTGTATTATGCTTTACATACAAATGATTTAACTGAAGTTGAAAAACCAAATAATTTGGTAATTACCCTAGAAAGCATAGGTGTTTTTGAATTAGAAAAACCTATTTATTTTTTTGGTGATGGACTTGAAAAATCAAAGCCATTGTTAAATGCCTTGAACGATTTTTATTTTGTTGAAAATGTTATGCCTAGTGCTAAGCATTTAATTCCTTTAGCTTATAAAAAGTTTAATGAAAATGATTTTGAAGATTTAGCTTATGCTGAACCTTTTTATTTAAAAGATTTTTTCTTTACAAGTGCCAGTAAATAATCCTATTTTTGAATGTGGAAACTAAATATGCCTTTGTAATAAATCCTAATGCAGGAGTAAAAAAGAAATTAAATATTGAAGAGTTTATTGCTTCTCAATTTCCAAAATCGATTGCCTACGATATTATAATTTGGGAAAATGCAAATGATATTACGCCTATTGCTCAACAAATTAAAGCCAAAAATTATTCTTTTGTAATTGCCTGTGGCGGAGATGGAACCGTAAATATGGTTGCCGCTTTAGTTGTGAATACCAAAATTGCTTTAGGGATTTTACCTTTAGGTTCTGGTAATGGTTTAGCCAGAAGCAATGGGATACCAATGGATTTATTGAATGCATTACATGTAATTGTAAAAGGTAAAACCGAAATTATTGATTCTGGAACAATAAATAATAATCCATTTTTCTGTACGGCTGGTATTGGTTTTGATGCTTTAATTGCGCACAAATTTGCTGAAAGTACAAAGCGAGGATTTGTGACCTATTTTAAAACGAGTGTTTCAGAATATATGAATTATAAAGCTCATACTTATTCTATAACTGTTGATGGTAAAAAAATAGAAACTCCTGCTTTTTTAATAACAGTTGCAAACGCGGGTCAGTGGGGAAATGATGTTTATATTGCCCCAGCAGCAAAACTAAATGACGGTTTGTTTCATATAAGTGTTTTAAAACCATTTCCATTTAGAACGTTTCCTTCATTTGGAATAAAATTATTTTCTAAAAAAGCTCATACCTTTAAATATTTGGAATCTATTATCGGTAAAAAAGTTGACATAGAATTTGAAAATGAATTGCCAGCACATTTTGATGGTGAACCAATATTGGTTAAAGAGAAAGTAAGCATTGAAATGTTTCCGTTAAGCCTAAATATTATTTGTTAGGAAATCTATTCTAGAAGTATGAGTTTGTAAACTATTCCTTTATGAATTTTATGGTAGTTGATTCCTTTTCATATTTAATCTTTAGAAAATAAATACCATTTAAAAAAGGGTTAACATTTATTTTAAGATTTTCAGAATGGTTAGTGCCAAATGATTTATAAATTATTTCTCCTAATACATTTGAAATTTCATAATCTGTTAAGGTATTTTTATTTAAATTAATAGTTAAATAATTTGATGCTGGATTTGGATAAATTTCAACTTTAGTATGGTTGAATTCATTAATATTTGTAATTGATGACGCACATGGTCCTTTTGCGCAATTAGTGATAGATGCTGAAATAGTTCCCATATTCGCATCAGGTAAAATACCTGGAGTTGCATCACAGATATCACTTGATCCATTTATTGTGTAAGTATTTATAAAAGTATTAGCAATGCAATACTTTCCTGTAGTTCCAAAAACAGTGGCTCCATTTACCCATTCATCAGTCGTAATATCTCCATTATTGGTGAACGAATCACTAGTGTATAGACCAAACGTTGTAATTATTCCACCAGATTTATTATTAAAAGTACCAGAAGTAATTAAATTTTCTCCAACTTGTATTAAACCTCCTGATTCATTATAAAACAAATCAGAATCGCCAATATTGCCAGCACTTTTAATAATACCTGTATTTTTCATAAAAACACTAATATTACCCCATGTTATTTCTGCTGCATGTATTTCTCCATTGTTAATTAAATAATTAACATCACCTAAAGTTAATGAATCATCCATGCCAATACTTTTTATAGATGCATTTAGATTAACGATAAATGCTTTCTTTGCGGAAAATCTTGCATCTAAATTCACATTAAATGTTACGTTCGAATTGATAATTACTGAATCTTCAAGATTAGGAACTCCAATTGGGTTCCATATTGAAGGGTTAAACCAATCTCCATTAGCAATACTAGTTTTAGTAGATGCAATTAAGGAACAATGAATTGTAAACACAAAGAATATAATATTGAGTTTTTTCATAGTATTTATATTTGCTAATTTAAATTTTTACTCGAAATTTTGCATACGTGTGGCAAAAGAAGTAATTGTTTTGTTTTCAGTATCTGATTCAACTATTCCATCTTTTAAACGAACAATGCGATGAGCGTGCATGGCAATATCCTCTTCATGAGTTACTAGGATAATTGTATTTCCTTTTTTATGAATGTCTTCTAATAACCCCATGATTTCAACTGAAGTTTTACTATCTAAATTTCCAGTAGGTTCATCAGCTAATATAATGGCAGGATTATTTACTAATGCTCTTGCAATTGCTACACGCTGCCTTTGTCCACCTGATAATTCATTAGGTTTGTGAGTCATTCTGTTTCCAAGCCCAACTTGTTCCAATACATTTTTTGCCATTTCAATACGCTTCGATTTTTCAATACCAGCATATATTAAAGGAAGCATGACGTTTTCTAAAGTTGAAGAACGTGGTAATAAATTAAAAGTTTGAAACACAAATCCAATTTGTTTATTTCTCACTTCAGCCAATTCATTATCTGTCATTTTAGCCACAGCTAAATTATTCAAAATATATTCTCCAGAAGTTGGCGAATCCAAGCAACCAAGCATATTCATTAAGGTAGATTTTCCACTTCCACTTGGCCCCATTAAAGCAACGTATTCGTTTTTGTAAATATTAAGAGATACGCCACTTAAGGCATGAATTTCTTCGGTACCAATTTTATATTCTTTTTTTATATGACTTAATTCTATAATGGGTTGCATCTTACAAAAGTATTACAAAATTAAGTATCTATAAACTGAATTATATTATTGGCAATATAAACGTATTAGCGGAATTAATCCGTATTTCCTTTTTCGAGATTACTGTTTCTTTTACTGTATAAGAAATAAACAATAATTCCTAAAGTTCCCCAAATTAAAAAGGCAACCCAAGTTTCTGGTCTAACAAAACACATTAAAAAGATATTAAATCCAACACCAAGACTACCAACTAAATAAACAGCAGGTGCTCTATATGGTCTTTCTAATTCTGGTTTTTTATAACGTAAAATCATTACAGCTATACAAACCATTGCAAAGGCTAATAAAGTTCCCATACTACACATTTCACTAACTTTATTAATTGGTGTTAATGCAGCTACAACTGAAATAATTGCTCCAACTAAAATTGTGCTTTTGTGTGGTGTTTTAAACGAAGGGTGTAATGTTCTGAAAAATTTAGGTAATAAACCATCTTTAGCCATTCCTAAGAAAATTCGCGTTTGTCCTAACATCATAACTAACATTACTGAAGTTAATCCAGCTGTTGCAGCAATCGTAATAATAAATACTGCCCATGTTAAACCTTTCTCGCTAAATGCAGATGCTACAGGGGCAGCTTTATCTAAAACATCATATTTTACCATTCCTGTTAATACTAATGATACTAAAATGTATAATACAGTACATACTATTAAAGAAGTTATAATGGCAAAAGGAACATCTTTTTTAGGATTAATTGCTTCACCAGCTTGTGTAGAAACTGCATCAAAACCTATGTAGGCAAAAAATACAATTGTAGCAGCTGTTAAAACACCTCCAAAACCAAAATTCATTTTTCCAGTTGCAATTCCATTTTCTCCAATTTCAGCAACTTCTGCAGGAATAAATGGCATCCAGTTTTCAACATTAATATAAAACGCGCCAACAATAATTACAAATAAAACAACCGCTATTTTAATAACTACAATTACATTATTAGTACTTGCAGCTTCTTTAATTCCTTTCACTAATACCGCAGTTACTAACCATGTAATTAAAAAGGCAGGCAAATTAAAAGCAAAATTTGGTGCCGCAAGGCCAGCGGCTATAGATTTTTCTGTAGCTGTAGCTAAATCATTACATAACCAAATAGGAATATCTAAATGGAATAAATGTAATAATTTTACAAAATAGCCACTCCATGCAACAGCAACAGTAGTAGCTCCCATCATATATTCCAAAATTAAATTCCAACCAATAAACCAAGCAAATAATTCACCAACCGTTCCGTATGCATATGCATAAGCAGAACCCTCTACTGGTAAAACTGATGCAAATTCAGCATAACACAAAGAAGCGAATAAACATCCGATACCTGCAATTACAAATGATAAGGCTAATGCTGGTCCAGCATAATCATGAGCCGCAATCCCAGTTAACGTAAAAATACCACCCCCAATTATGGCGCCTATTCCTAAAGAGGTTAATCCCCATTTTGTTAATACACGCTTCAAATCATTCTTTTTCATATCTGCTTCAAAAGCCGATACTGGTTTTACTCTCCAAACTGACATATAATTAGTGTTTTTGATTTATTATTAATATTCCAAATATAGAAATTAAACAAGATATTGCAAATAGAACTAAATAAATTAAGATTAATTGAAATTAGCCTTAATACGTAGTATTTTGGCGGATTCTTCAGTTACCTTAAAACGGTCGTCCATTCTGTAGCCAACAAGCCAAACAATTTGTTTGTTGCTTTCTAAAATCCAAGCATCTTCTTTTTCGAACTTTGATAATTTTTGGTCTTTAAAATAATCGCTTAATTTTTTAAAGCCGGTCATTCCAAACGGCTTAAATTTATCTCCAATTTTCCATTTACGAAGTGTGAGCGGAAAAAGGTTATCTTTTGCTGAAATATAAATTTCATTTTTATTTTGAGTGAATTCTACTTTATTTATTTCTTCCAAAATTAAAGTAAATGGTAAATGGCTTGTTTCGGTTAATGAATTTATTTGAAATTCATTAATTGCAATGTCGCTATTTTTTTCTTTTATAATAATAGATGATCTATCAACTATCAATTCGTGAGTAGGTGATTCAAACTGCTTGCCAATACTACCTTCTTCAATTAATAAATTGGCGAGCTGTTCAATTTGAGAAGCTTTAAAATTCTTAATGTGAAGCCATTCAAATAAAAGAGTTTCTTTTTGTGCCTCCTTTAAAAGTAATGAAATATTAATTTTTAAAAGATTATTTTCTTCCTTACACATTTCGTTAAACTTGATTTCGCAAAACTGTGTAACAATTTGTGCTGACTGTTTAAAATAATGAATGGATGTTTTTAGAGTTTCTTCGAGTGCTGGATTTAATTTTTTAAGTTCTGGAATTATTTGATGTCGAATAAAATTTCGTTTGTATTTTACTTCCTGATTACTACTATCTTCTCTGAATTTTAGTTTGTTTTTCTCAGCATAGTTTTTAATATCTTCTTTTGTCGCAAATAATAAGGGGCGGATGATATTATTCTGTTTTTCAGGAATACCTTGTAAACCTTTAATTCCAGTGCCTCTTGTTAAATTTACAAATAAGGTTTCTGCATTATCATTAGCATGGTGTGCCGTTAAAAGATAAGTATAGCCATTTTCAGAAATTAATTCTTTAAACCAATTATATCGCAACTCGCGAGCTGCCATTTGTATCGACAATTTATTTATAAGTGCGTATTCTTTCGTATTAAAATAAATTGTATGACACTTGCTGTTATTGGAGTTTGCATATGCTTCGCAAAATACAGTGTCATCATTTGCTTCATTTCCTCTTAATTGAAAATTACAATGAGCAAGTTCAAAATTGTAGCCTGCTTTAATCAATAAATCGGATAAAACTACAGAGTCAACGCCACCACTGAAGGCAACAAGTATCTTATCAGTTTTTGTAAAAAGATTGTTTTTTTTGATGTTTATTTCAAATTGTTTAAGCACAAAACAAAGATAGTAAAATGGCTAAAACAAAATGGGATCATGTTTTTAACTTCTTGATAATTATGTTCTATTTTTAACTAATAAATGGATAAATTAGCTGTCTGAATTAATTAATATATGAGTACTCAAAAAAATATAACAGTTGTTGGAGCAGGATTAGTAGGCTCTTTGGTTTCAATTTATTTAGCAAAACGTGGCTATAAGGTTCAAATTTTTGAGCGAAGAGAAGATATGCGTAAAGCAAA
>JAYVIS010000126.1:0-7859 GCA_043769975.1 Bacteroidota bacterium | reverse complement strand
TATTTCTGACCCTTTTAACAGACCATCAATTTCATTATTGATATTCTCATGCACCAATACTTTTTCGTCTTTAAGCCTTAAAATTTCAATTTCTTGCTTATACAAATCAATACTCGAATTCATTGAGTAAACATAAAAAGCAAGCCCGGCAATTATTACTGTCAAGCCTGCAATTATTAATGGCTGAATATTTTTCATAATCTGTTTATCGCATTAATTGTATCGTGCAATTCTCCAGTTAACCCAATCTGTCTATTTTCCAAAACAGATTTACCCTCTTTTCTTAGAGTTACTAAAATAGTTGAAATTTCATCATTTGTAAATCCAGAAATTAAAATGTCATGCAAAATGCTTTCTGCTTTTTCTGATACTATTTGCGCTCTACTTTTTTTCTTAAATATTTTTAAATTGTCAAACATTTTTAACATGGAAATTTTTTTATTATTAAATGCATCGAGACCTTCACGAAGCGTTTTGTTTACTTTTAATCGAAATCTTAACTCATTTTTTAATGAGTTATTTATTTCTAAAGCTTCTTCCAATTCAAATTTTAATTCAACCTGAATGCTTATATTTACGAATAAGGCAATTATTAAAATAATCACAAAAAACGATAGCACTATAATAGCGATAAATTCTACATTAAATAAATCCATATTATTTAAATGGTTTTAATTCGTTAGGAACAAAGGACTTTCCTTTGCTTAAAAATTCTGTAATTGTATCCGAAAATACCCATAATGTCGGAACTACTAAAAAAACTATCAATATAGTCATGGTTTTGTTGTTTAAATTATTTTTTCTGGACTAATAATATGTAAATTTAAACATTAAATTCAAATAAAACAATATTAATCCAGAAAAAATTTAAATAAATTATTCTGATTTTTTAAGAATCTCAGTCAATTCGGCTATTTTAACCGATTTTTTAATTGTAACATCTGGATTATTCATAATATCAGATAGCAATAATCCTACTTCTTTTAAAGCACGAACATAATAAGAACGGCATTTTATATAAGCAGGTTTTTCGATATGTTCCAAGTGTTCTAAATCTAAGCGGCTTAATATAACATTTTCTTGTGGCGGCATTACATAGTTTATCGGTTGTTTTGTAGGTTCATTAGGTACTGATGAAGTATTTTGATTAACGCTTCCTGGTTGAGGATCTACTGAATTAGGAATACTTTTAGGTATATTTGAAATAGGTAATTCTGATGGCGTATTTACAACCGTTTCAGTTGGTTTAGTATTACTCATGTTTTGCAATGCTTCAAAAGCTGCTAATTTAGCTTCTAATTCTGCAATTTTAGCATATTTAGTTGTTTGCGCTAATAATTCAGCATCCAAAGCCTGTTTTATCGCTTTTCCATTATTTACAATAACTTTAAAATCTTCATCTGTTGCAGATTCAATTTGAGACGGCAAGCAATAAATAGTCCCAATACTGTAAACCGAACCATTAAACGTAAACGGAACTGCAAATAACTCATCAGTACGTTTTTTAATCTTTTCAAGCTTCAAACGCTGTTCTGCTTGTTCGCGTAGCAATTCTGCATTTTCCCAAGATGAAATAATAGTTTTCTGTTCGTCGTATGGATCGCGTGAAATTTTAGCTATAACCCCAGTTTCAGAAGAAAACATTTTCTTAAATGCGTTTATACATCTAACTCCAAGAGCGTCTACGCCTTCTTTTCCGTCAATAGCAGTTGAGGCCTTCAATAATATAGCTGCTGTTTTTTTAGCTAATTCATAGCTTGTTTTGTCAGTTATTTTTTTTACAACTGGATTTTCTTTTACAATCTGTAATTGTTTTTCTTTTAACCCCACAAGTTCGGATATGCGTTCTGGGGTGAAATTTTCAAATACTTGAACTGATACTGGTTTTTTTACAGGAATACTTGAAATCGGAGTATTATTAGTATTAGTTAACACCACGGCTTCGATTACTTCATTTTTTTTAACTGGAATTGCTGTTTGCCCATTTGTTCCGACTTCTAATTCTTGTGTTTTTTCCGATTTCATAATTATTTTTTGTTTTTCGTTTTCTCGGTTACTTATTAATTCATCGATTGATATTTTGTCTCTTTGGCAAACTTTTAGTCAATCATTTAATTCGTAAATACTTGATTTACCGCCTGATTTTACATTATAATCATTAAGTTTTGAAATCTGAATATAATCATGTGGTAGGAATTTTTCAGATAACATCACGAAATCATTATGAGTCAAAATAACCGAAGTTTTTTTAGTTGATTCCGTTGTAATTCCAAGGTCTAAAAGTGAAATATTATGCACGTTTACATAGTTTTTAAATAATCCTAAGTGTGAATTTTCCAAGAAAATCTCATCGCTTACTCTTAAATCCGAAATATCAATTTCGTGCCATTTATCATCATAGCCAACCAAAACGATAATTTGGTTTTTTATTCCAGATTTTAATAAGTTTGCACATTCGCAAATAGTTCCTTGAAAATCTACTTTTATTATTTCTTCCGAAACTGAAAAAGATTTTGTTTTTGATAGTTTTGTCATTTTTTAATTGGTTTTAAGTATTTAATTTTTATGTCTAATCCGTGTTGGATAATTTTAGTATCACGTGCTATTATAGCTTCTTTTTGCGATGTGTAATTTCCGCAATTATAAGTGATTCCTTTGTGTCTTATTTGTGATTTCCATTTCTGAATTTCAGAAACCCATCGAACGCCTATGTAATTTTTCTCTGCCATAACATATATTTTTAAGCAAATTTAAACATTATTTTTAAATAAACTAATAATTTAAGAAAATAATTCTTTTTCTGTTTCACTTATTTTATTATTTTCAATTTCACCAAATATTAAACGAGTGTCAATTTTAACCGCATTTGACTTAATGTAGCTTCCAAACGTTGTATTATTTAATTTTTCAGATGATTCAACACGTCTTAATATGGTATGGTAATTTCTTGAATATGAAGTATTTTCAAGGAATTTTTTAATTTTTTCTGAGTTATCCGATATTATTAAATAAACCCCACTTGTTTTCATTCCAAGCCTTTTTAATGTATCGTTGGCTAATTCAGAACTTATACGGCTTGATTCTGCATCAGATATAAAATCACCCCTTGAAAGTATTACAAGCTCTCCAATGGTACGTTTTACTTTTCCATAAGGCGTTTCAACTTCTGTATCGCACTGCATTAAATGATTTATCAGTTTAATTTCGTCACGTGATTCGTTTGCAAGTTTTTCTTCTGAAAGGTCTTGTTTAATCATCCATTCAATTGCATTATCAAATGAAATTTCACTTTCAGATGTTAGACTATAGTATGCGGCCAGAAGTATCCCTAATTGGTCTCCTGTACGCTGATTATTCAATACAATAGAAGCCGCGTTTGAAAATGTTTTCGAATTCTTTAATATTGTAGGTAATAACCAAACCGAACGGCTTTGAAATGATTCAATAAAATCATCCGTTACAGTTTCGTAATATATTTTTAACGTTTCACTCCATCGTTCTTTCTTATCATCAGACAAGTCTGGAAGTATTTCCAAAACAGTTATTCTTGACTGATCGGAACGTTGGTGAATAGCTGATGCAATACTTGAAAACGCAAAACATGATCTTATGTTAAATTCTGCTGCAACACCTCCAGAAGATCCTTTAATTATTTTACCTCCATTGCTAGTAGAGCTGGCACGCATTATGTTTAAAACTGATTGCATCCTTTCGGCTGATTTCTTGTCCTCAGATTCAGCTTCATCAAACACAACTGGCAAAGCATCAGCTTTTAAAAATTGTCTTATTCCTGCTTCTGTTGTTTCCGATTGGGCATCAACAAACATTTCTCGCATAAAATTTTTAATAAACATTTTTATAATTTCAGATTTTCCAGATCCAGAAGCTCCAGTTAACCACAAGTGAGGCCTCCAATTTAACGCACCGCATAATGGAGCAATGACAATCCAACCAGCTAATAATTTAGCTTCTAATGGACGGGACCAGTTTAAGCGATCCAGTAATTTAAATAGTTTTATTGCATTATGTTTATCTAATGGTGATGTTAGATTAAATCCAAGTTCTTTTCCTGCTTCATAAATATATCTTGACTTATATTCTGAAAATCTTTTAGCAACTCCATTAACAATTAAATGGCTGCCGCAATGAATTACTGGGACTTTTTTATCAATCCAAGCCCCGCGCCCACGGATCATATTATTATCGAAAATTCCAAGTCTTGAACAAATAGAAATTAAATTATCAGTTATCCTTGCAATATCATACTTCACGCCAGAACGCCCATCTTTGCCATAATTTCCTTCCCAGTAGTTAAGCGGTGCTAATTGTAAAATTGTGGAGCCAGAAAAACTTGATGATGTAAATCTTATTACTGAATTGGTTCTATAATTAAAAAAAACATAAATCGTACCTCCATTGTTTTCGTGGCCGATGCATTTAAAATATGGATTTTTAGGAACATTTTCCGCTTCGTCTTCTTCTGGTACTTCTGGCTTAAATACCGGGGGTATTACTTCAATGGATTCAATTATTTCAGTTTTTACAGGCTCTATTTTTTCTGTTATTGGGATTTCATTTGGAGCGTGTTCTGATACTGTCGGAACCTCAGATTTGTTTGCCTGCAAATATTCAATAGCTTGTTCTGGTGTCCAAATAGCATCTGCAACATCCCATTTTTTAGGGAATTCTAAACTGTTTTTTATTTGCTTAAATGAAGCTTCAAACATTTCAGAAATTCCAGTAACACGACGATATTTTTCTGTTTTTTCGTTATACGACCACCCTCCAAACATTGCGTGTAATCCAGGAACGTCATTATCGGCCCAAAGGAATATTTTACGTCCGTATAACGGTGTCCAATCAGCATTTTTAACCCCATCAGCTCCGCCTATCCAGGTGGTAACTACGTATTTAGGAAATAATAATTTTGCTGCTTCTGCTGTTTTTTCACCCTCTACTAATAACACGATTGCATTTGGACGTGATTTTAATTCATGTAGATTATATAGCAATCTAGGCGTGTCTAAACCTCTCCATTGCCAGTGTGATGTTTTACCGTTTGATTTATACGAATATGGAATAACGTCTTTTTTACCATCTTGCAGGTCAAAACGGCAAACGTAAGAAACTACATTTCCATTTGAATCGTGGTAAGCCCATGCATTTGACGGATTTCCGTAATCTTTAAAATTTAATAATAACGGATTTGGTAAGTTATTTTGGTCTGTAATTGCATTTACCCAAATTGGCTCCTGAATTTTCTGTACGTGTTCAGTAATCGAAATTATTGATTTTTCCTGAATAAGTTTAATTGCTTCTGGTTTTGTATATCCCTGTAATTCAAAGAAATCCAAAACATCACCACCAGCACCACAGGCAAAACATTTAAATTTTTGTTTAACTGGATTTACTTTTAAAGAGGCATGATTATCAGAGTGAAAAATACAATTACCAACCATTTCAGGACCTTGTTTTTTCAATGAAATATGCTGTCCTATAACTTCTTCAATACGATAGTTTTGTTTTATTTCTTGAATATTCATTTGATAAGTTTTATAAGTTAGATAAGTTTAAAACGTAGCTAGCGTTTTGTTTTGATAGGGAGGTAAATTTAGGTAAATTTTATTAACGAAGCATTTTTATTTTATTTCTGGCTAAATATTTACATCTACAAATAGCCAACTCTAATTCAGAATACTCAGAATCACATTTTGAATGCGTAACATCAGGAACCCAAACATGATAGCTTGGGTTTTGTTTATTGCCTTCATTTGTCACATAATAATTATCTTGTGAAAATAAAATATCTTTCATATCTCTAAATATTTATATTATTTTCATCCCGACAAATAACTCCTTTGCCACCTAATTTTTTAACCATATCTAAAAAATTAATTTGGGTTTGCTGAACTTTACCGTTTGGTAATTTTACTTCTATTGCTACAAAACAAGCAATTTCAGTTCCAACCATTTCGGGAGTTATTTTTATAGCTTTTAATCCGATTAAATCGCTGGAACCAACGCATAAACCAGCATCAAAATAGCGTGCGTTTTGTATCAAAACATCACCTGATTTTACATTTACCACTTGAGGGCTTGTAAATTGTTTTGACGCTCCAATCCAACATTTACCAACATTGTTTCTAAAAATCCTTATGTTCGGATTTTTCCCTAATTTCAACATTATCCTTCTAACTAAATTTGTTTCTTGTCCGTTCATATATAAGTTTTTTTAAAATGGCACGTAATCTTCGTGGTGTATTGGTAATTCTGTAATATGTTTATCTACATCGTGATACTTCCTAATATTAGCCATGTTAGTGATTAATTGAATATTTCCGATATAATATCCCTCACAATTGTTTATTCTATCAACTGTACAGTTTTTACCACGATAACCGCGTTTAATAATATATCCAGTTTCTTGACAGAAGTTTCTAAATTGATCTAAAGTTATCAAGAATGTTTTATGTCTTTTTTTTGCATTTCCTTTAAAATTAACATAACGATCATAAATAGGGTCTTGAATGCGTCTATGAATAGCGTAATGTTTATGACACAAACCTCCTTTTTTTGAACAAGGTTTTGATCTACACCCGTAAGCACAACAATAACGCCCTTCTGTTTTCTTAGCTTCTGAAACTTTGAATTCCAGTTTTTTAGGAGTAAACATAATTAAATTTTAAATATTCCTAACTTGTATAATTTGTAAACTAAATCAGCTTCAAAAAATGCATCATCAGCTCCACGGTGTTGTTCTACATATCCAGTTTCTCCAAAAAAATGCTTATGAGCTTCTTCGAAGTTTGGCCACTTATAACCATTACGTCTTGGATGTTGAATTTTGCAAATATCAGTCGATAGCTTCATTGGGCAATCTAATTTTTTTGGGAATACAAAACCTCTATTTTCCATAAAACCAAAATCAAAGGCGTTATTGAATGCCGTTGCTCCTGCTGTATATTTATCTAAAATCGCTTGAATTGTAGGCTTCAAATGAATTAGCTGTCTTGATTTCTGTATTGCCTCCAATGTAATTGAGGAGTTTTTTACAATCCAAGAATTTTCAACTTCTTCTCGCGTAATTGGTCTTTCGTGGCAAATTTCATTAAATAATATTTTTTTTGCTCCCGTCTCTAAATTTAAACCTACAATACCAACTTCAATTATTTTTCCACCTTGCTGTAAAAATCCTGTTGTCTCTAAATCTATTACTAAAATTTTACTCATAATTAAATTTTTATTAAGTTTTCTCTAATGAAGGTAACTTCATATGGATGAAGCTTTTTGTCGCATCGAATTAATTCACCTACTATTTTAAATTCAACTTCCCATCCATTATCACGGAATATGAAATAAGTATCTTTGAAATCTATTTTTGGAGCGTAAATCATTTCGTTTTATTTTAAGCAAATATAAACATTAAATTTAAATAAGCACTGTTATTTAAAATTATTTTAAAAATAAAAATTACTTTTTTAAAAATCTAAATCATCATCAAATTCTCCTGATGGCACTTCTTTAAATCGAATTTCTTGCTCCTGCTGTATATTTAGCTTTTCCGTACGTTCGTTTTCAATTCTAATACGCTCCAGTTCAATTTTTTCCGCTTTCTTTTCACGTGATGTGAAAATAGCATTAGCCCAACCTGGTTTATACCCTCTTTCGGCTGCAAGTTTTTTTAAGTCTTCCAAAGTTTCTGATTTTCCTTGCTCTTTTCGTTTTTCTTTACGAATTAAAGTTTCGGCCGTTATTTCTTGAAGGTCGCCTTCAACTTGTTTTGGCGTAGTATCTCTGACTTTATTCACGTGTCCACACATAGGACAAACTGGAGCAGGTTCGTAAACCGCAAAACACGA
>JAYVIS010000125.1:0-4280 GCA_043769975.1 Bacteroidota bacterium | reverse complement strand
AAGCCAAACCAATTTCATTGATTGCTAAGCCATCTTCCCAATCACTAATTAATTCAGACAGCACACTTTCACCAATACCTTGGGTTAAAATAGTTTTATGATAAATGAAAGGCAGTTTATATCTTTTCTTAAATTCAGGAATAACATCATCAGTTATCATTCCCTGCATTTCGTATGGCACACCAGGCATCGAAATAAAATGAACATTGTTTTTCTCCATCCACATTCCTGGAGCTGTTCCGTTTTTATTTCTGATTACTTTACATCCAAAAGGAACTTCGGCTTGTTTTTTATTTATATCCGAAACATCTTTATTACGTTTATTGAAAAATATAGTGACATCAGATAAAACATCTGCATCTGTAACTAAATGTGTATTAAAATAGTCGCAAAATGTACTTTTAGTAATATCATCTTTTGTTGGGCCTAATCCTCCAGTAATTAAAACAATGTCGGCTCGTTTACTAGTTGCATTTAAGGCGTCAATAATGGCTTGTTTTTTATCAGCAACTGAACTCATGTGAATAACACTAATTCCAGACATATTAAGCTGTTGAGCCATCCAAACTGAGTTAGTATTAATAATTTGCCCAATTAATATCTCGTCTCCAATGGTTAAAAGTTCTGCATTCATTTGAAAAAATATTATTTATTAATGCCATTTGATTCTATATTTGGCAAAGTATTTGTAAATCTACAGTTTTAAATTAATTCAAATAAAAAAATAAAACATAGCATATGAAAATTAAAACATTAATTATAACAGGCATTTTATTAGGAAGTTTAACTACTAAAGCACAAATATTAGGTGACACATGGAATGCGGCTAAAGAAGCGGCTAAAGCCGCTGAAAAAGAGGCCGAAAAGAAAGCATTAGAGGCAGCAAAAGGCGTTATAACAGGCACAACTGCAACTGCACCAACATTAAGTAATGACGAAGTAATTAAAGGCTTAAAAGAAGCCTTGACAGTTGGAACAAATAATTCATCTGGTTTAGCATCAAAAGCAGATGGTTATCTAAAAAACCCAAAACTATTTATCCCATGGCCAGCTGAAGCTAAAGATATGCGTGCTAAATTAATAAAAATGGGTATGCAAAAAAAAGTTACTGATTTTGAAACTTCTTTAAACAGAGCAGCTGAAGAAGCAGCTAAAAAAGCAGCCCCCGTTTTTACTGATGCCATAACAGGTATGAGTATTGGTGATGGATTTGCTATTTTAAATGGTTCAGATTCAGCAGCAACTCATTACTTACGCGAAAAAACGTTTTCTCCACTTAAAGAAAAATTTATGCCTGTTGTAAAAGAAGCAATAGCCACTACTAAAGTTACCAGCTATTGGGCTCCTTTAGCAACAGCTTACAATAAATTACCAGGAGTAAAAAAACAAAACCCCGATTTAAATGATTACGTGTGTACAAAAGCAGTAAATGGCTTAATGGTTTTGATTTTAGATGAAGAAGCTAAAATCAGAAAAGATCCTTTAGCTCGTGTTTCTGATATTTTGAAAAAAGTATTTGGATTTAAAAAATAATTCTTTCGAAAACATAATTGCCCGTATAAAATAACTCATTTTATACGGGCTTTTTTTTGAATAAAGGCCAACAATAATAATTTCTTAATGATGTTTTTATATTTTAAATACTAAATTTGTGGCTCAAAAATAAAAACTATGTCAACAGCAGAAAACAAAGGTCCAATTTCGAAATTTATAGAACACCATTATAAACATTTTAATGCAGCAGCTTTAGTTGATGCAGCAAAAGGCTACGAAACTCATTTAACTCAAGGAGGTAAGATGATGGTTACTCTTGCTGGTGCAATGAGTACAGCTGAGTTAGGAAAATCTTTGGCAGAAATGATTCGTCAAGGAAAAATTGATATTATATCTTGTACAGGTGCAAACTTAGAAGAAGATATCATGAACTTAGTGGCGCATAGCCACTATAAACGCGTTCCTAATTACAGAGATTTATCACCTCAAGATGAATGGGATTTATTAGAGAATCATTATAACCGTGTTACAGATACATGTATTCCTGAAGAGGAAGCATTTCGTCGTTTACAAAAACACATTCACAAAATATGGAAAGACGCCGATGATAAAGGAGAACGTTATTTTCCACATGAGTTTATGTACAAAATTTTATTAAGCGGTGAATTAAAACAATATTACGAAATTGATCCAAAAGATAGTTGGATGCTTGCAGCCGCTGAACGCAATTTACCAATGGTTGTTCCAGGTTGGGAAGATAGTACAATGGGTAATATTTTTTCATCTTACGTTATAAAAAATGAATTAAAAGCTTCAACCATGAAAAGCGGTATCGAATACATGGTTTGGTTAGCTGATTGGTATCCAAAAAACTCTGGTGGACACGGAATTGGATTTTTTCAAATTGGTGGCGGTATTGCTGGCGATTTTCCAATATGTGTGGTACCAATGTTATATCAAGATATGGAAATGCAAGACATTCCTTTTTGGAGTTATTTTTGCCAAATTTCTGATTCAACTACAAGTTATGGTTCATACTCTGGAGCTGTGCCTAACGAAAAAATTACTTGGGGAAAATTAGATGTAAATACTCCTAAATTTATTGTAGAAAGTGATGCAACCATTGTTGCTCCACTTATTTTCTCTTGGGTTTTAGGTTGGTAATAGTCAACTCATTATAATTTAAAAGTCGTCTGTTTAATTATAGGCGACTTTTTTTATTCAAACCATTGGGCGTGTCCCAGCTAGAAGAGGCAAGCTGGGTCAGGCTTTCCACTACAATCTATTAGTTGTGAAAAACAACTAATAGGATTTTCGTTGCAATCCTTCACGCTAAGTAAAACGGTATTCTATTTCAAACCTAAAAACTGTATCTCTTATTAAACTAAGAATCCAATATTAAATATGTTTCAATTGCACATAATTCATTTATTTAGTATATTTAAGTATCAAAATTTCAATCTACATAGTCATTCTTTTTGGTTTAATTGCTATTAGTTCTTGCAAAAAAAGCAAAACCGAAACTCCACCTGATTTAGGTTATGAATATGCACCTGCTGCAATTGGCAGTTATATTGTTTATGATGTCGATTCAACTTATTACGATGATTTTAGCCACGATACCTTAAATTATAAATTTAGAATAAAGGAAAAATTTGAAGAGAATTACATTGACAATCAAGGAAGAAATGCAGTAAAAATAGTGCGATACATAAAAAAATATAATCCGCTAATAAGTTACGATAATATTGCCTGGACCATTAAAGATGTTTGGAGTTGCATTAAAACCAATACAACTTACGAAGTGGTTGAAGAAAATGTAAGATTAATAAAACTAACATTTCCGGTTAAGGCTGATAACTATTGGAATGGGAACGCTCAAAATACCATTGGAGAATGGAATTATAAATATAATTACATAGACCAATCAGAAACTGTTAATGGCTCTGCCTTTGAAAATGTATTATTTGTTGAGCAAAAAGATGATAAATTAAAAAATGTTATTCACCGACAATATTATATTGAAAAATATGCCAAAAATATTGGCTTAATTTACCGCGAAATAAAAGATCTTTATTCAAATACTGTTTTACTAAATGTGCCAGTTGAACAAAGAATAGAAAAAGGAATAATATACAAACAAACTTACATTTCACATGGGATCGAATAAATTAATAAAGCAATTGGTTGTTTTAACAATCACGAGTATTTCATTTTTAGCAAATGCACAAGCTCCAACTAAATATTGGGTGAGGTTTAAAGATAAAACAGGCTCGCCCTATTCTGTTTCTACACCAAGTGTTTATTTATCTGCAAAATCAATAACACGTAGAACAACACAAGGTATTGCAGTTGATATGACTGATATTCCTGTAAATCAATCATACATCAACTTAGTAAATGCAACCGGAGCTACTGTTTTTCAAAGATCAAAATGGATGAATGCAGCTATTGTAATTATTAGTTCACCAGCACAACTAGCAGCAGTTAATGCATTAACCTGTGTGTTAGGTTCAACACCTGTTGGCCGATTTAAAAGAGTTATAACTGATGAAATAACAAATAAACCTACATCATCTTTCAAAACCTCTGCATCATCAGTTGGTTATAATTATGGTCCATCTTTTACTCAAGCAAATCAAATTGGTGCTGATTGCATGCATAGCCTTGGATTTAGAGGACAAAACGTAATGATTGCCGTTATTGATGATGGTTTTAATCAAGCGGATATCAACCCCGTTTTTGATTCATTAAGAAATGAAGGCCGACTATTAGGAACAAGAGAT
>JAYVIS010000124.1:0-3392 GCA_043769975.1 Bacteroidota bacterium | reverse complement strand
TTTTGACAAAGTTTGTCTATCAGGTTGAGCCCATAATCTTGCTCTAAAAACTTTATTAGGTTGTTTTAATTTATAAATTGTAAAGTTTCCTTTTGTAGCCTCAGTCGTTCCATTTAAGTTAGACGTATAAATTCTAATTGGCTTTGCGGAATTTACTTCTAGCAATTCATCAGCATTTACAGTTAAATTAAGAGTTTTATAACCAACTGTTACATTTGTTTCTGTAGAATGTGTTTCGCCATTAATATCAGTTACATCTGCTAACACTTCATAACTAAATGTTACATTTTCTGATTTTGAAAATGACTCATCTGGCAATGCTTTAAATTTAATAATATATGTTCCTGTATCATTTGTAACCGTTTCACCATTCGTAATTTCTGTTTCAGGAACTGACGAATAATATGGGCGATACCACCAATACCAATAAGGATAATTGACTCTTCGAACAACCCGATAAGAAACTTTTGCGCCATCAATTAAATTACCTGCATAAGCTTTTGCTAAACCTGTAACTTCAACCTCATCGTACATTTTATAACTCCCTTTTACAGGGTTAAAAGTTGTTTCAAATTTAGGTCGTTTATAATCTTCAACATTTACATATTTGCTTCCATGTCCGTCGGTTATTTGCATTTGCCCATTTAGTCCATTTTGCGGAGCAATGAAAGAACCTGTCAATGTTCCATATTCATTTGTAGTTAAATTAAGGGAACTTACTTTTTGATAATTAACATCATAAAATGTAACAGTAACCGGATAATTGGTTTTTAATACGTGATTTTTTCCATTAGTAGATTCAAGAACAATTGATTTAAAATAAATGGTTTGTCCAGGGCGATAAATTGCTCTATCTGTAAATATGGTAGATTGAATAGTTTTGTATTCTTTTGTGTTTTGTTTGTAGGTATAATAACTGTTGTTATTAAAAAAAACATCTTTACCATTAATAAATTCAACAAAAAATTGACGCTCACTAATATTTGAATTACTAATATTTAAAAATCCATTATCATCAGTTTTAAAAGTTGGTCCTTTTCTTACAACATATTCTCTCGTTGGATAATCATATTGTTCAAACCACAATTGAGCTGTTACATTTTTTAATGCATCACCAGTTTGTCGGTTTAAAGTATAAAAATCATACGAGCCATCAGGTTTTCTTTTTTCAATACTAGCAATATCACTGATAATACAAGTTGCATAAGAATAAATATTATTTTCATATTTAAAGTCTTCGGTTAAGGATGTTAAAATCACATAATAACCAGCAGGCAATTCAGGGATTTTAATTTCAGTGTTATGAGATTGAAAATCATTATCGTCAATTATACTTTGTGAAAAAGATTTTATTAAAGGAAAGTCATTAAACTTTTTTACTAATTGCTCGCCGTAACTTTTTCTAAATAATTGTCTTAATTCTTGCGAAGTCGTTTTCACAACTTTAAAATATAATTTGTTAATGTTTTGCGAAGTCACCAATGCTCTAAATGGTTTATTGGGCTCATTAACTTCCTCAATAGTTAGGTTACAATTCTTAGTAAAAATAGAATTTTTTAAGTTGACACATTCTTTAGCACCATATGAATTTGGAAATTTAGCAATTGCATTTTCACACACTTCTTTGGCTGAATTCTTATACCATTTATATTCATCGCCTTGCAATGGTTTATATAAACTTGCCTTTTGTAAATACCAATTAGCGATTCTATAATCAACTTCGGTAACACGTTCATTTTTTACAAATTTAGTTTGCAATGATTTCAAAGTATTTAAATATAACGTGTCTTTTTTAGCATTTTGAGAATTTGAATAAACATAATCTAAACGCATTAGTTCAACGTCAATTAGGGCATTTTTATCTTCATCTTTTTCATGAAATTTGGTTAAATCTTGCATTAATTGCAAAGCATAATATTTAATTTCAAAAGAATCTGTGCCAATAGTTAAATGCGTTTTAGTAAAATCAACATACGGCTTTAAATACACATCCTCATTTACTGTAAACCGATTTACTGCACGAGAAACATCTGGTTCTGAACTCATGAAAAAGCCAAGTGCTCTATGTCCTAAAAAATCATAAAGCGTTGGTCGCCAAGCTCGGCATTCGGTTGTTCCTTTATTTATTATAGCATCGTATATATCTATTTTAGTACGTTTTAGCGAGTCAACATTACTTAACGATGCTTTATAATTTGTGATTACGGCATTAGTAATAGCTTTTAAATCCCATGTTTCAATATCATCATTTTTAAAATTTACAGTTGATGTTCTATCATAAAATTTCCAACGGTTATTTTGATAATATTGCCAAAAAGCATCAGCCAAAATACTTTGCAAAACTGGTTTAATTGGATAGTGAGCCTCCTCAGCTTCATCACGTAATTTGAAAATTGATTTCTCTAAAGAAAATTCTTCCTTATAGCTTTCAAATTTCATTCGGTGTAAAATAGACTTTACAAACTGAGGCGCATTATTTTCTAATTTTGCTTTTTTGTAAATTACTTCAACAACGGTTAAGGCAGATGCGGTT
Source organism: Bacteroidota bacterium (assembly GCA_043769975.1). Classification (GTDB taxonomy): domain Bacteria; phylum Bacteroidota; class Bacteroidia; order B-17B0; family Aurantibacillaceae; genus UBA4416. The sequence goes on along the minus strand of JAYVIS010000124.1, from coordinate 859 downwards.
AGTCCTTTTTGTTCGCAACTGTCTACACGTTTCCAAAGTTTATCATACGTGTCATTCTTTCCAAAAGTAAGCATCGCAGGTGTTTTTTTAGTAAATGTATTAGAAAAAAAGCCTAAAGCTAAAAAAGCCGAAGCAAATAGCATCAGCGTAAGAGTGGTGATTTTTTTGATAGTCATAAATCAATGTTTTTAATTAAGATGCATTTGAAAAGCAGATTCCATAAAAAATAAATAGTTTAAGTTGAACAAATTTATTCCGCTATTGGCATATTGTATTTTGCCCAATCTTCTTTGGCCGGACCATAAATACTTGACACTTTGATATCATTTAATCTCATTACAACAGAAAGTTGCCCTCTGTGATGAACTTCATGTTTTATTAAAACCGATAAAATAGTTCCTTTCGACCAATTTTCGCCATACATATTTAGTTCAGAACTAAGATCTTCATCAGTCCATTTTTCATTTACAATTTGTAATACTGAATTAGTAGAAATTTCATATAATCGGCAAATTTCGTTCATACTTACAACTGGCACATCGTGCTCATTCGGACAATTAATAGTTAAACCCGCCTTACCTAACATTTCGCCATGTGTAATTAAAATATGCCAAACCAAACGATGTAAAGACCTAATATCATCATTTGGTTTCAACATTAATTTATCATTTGGAATTGCTTTAAATAGACTTAAAGTTATCTCCTTTTCGTGGGTAAAATCCTTAATAAATTGCTGAATTGAAGTATACATGTTTTAGTTTTTAATTTTATAAATAACCCTTAAGTTTATAGGTAATATACCCAATCATTTCGTGGGTAATTAAATTTAAAGTAGAAAGTGCGTCAGAATTTGGCACAA
>JAYVIS010000123.1:0-4751 GCA_043769975.1 Bacteroidota bacterium | reverse complement strand
CTCAGTAAAACTGAGGCTTTTTCGTTTTTAAGACTTTTTATTCTCCTAAAAGATCTTAACCTCGTTTCTCTTCTTTTTTACATTGAAAAAAGAGAAAATTAGTTTTATATTTGAAATACTGAGAATAATTAAAAACATAACTTTTGAAATTGTTATCACTGCTACAAAATATAGATAATTTTGATTCATTATTCGTTTAAATATTAGAACGGTTTAAAAAGATTAAATTGCCTAAATTTGAATTGATAATACTTTCATATAAAAAAGCGGATGAGATGCATTCTTTCCGCTTTTTACTTTATACAGTCTCTAGTAGTTCGTGCCTATACTTATCCAGTATACTCGATTTTGATAAAAACCCAATATAGATTTCATTTTCTACTACTGGTAAGTTCCATTGGCCTGATTCTTCAAACTTACGCATAATGGTAAAAATATCTTCTTTAGTATCAATTACCATCGAAAGTTTCCGCATCACCTCTTTAGCTGTAACTTTATCATACAGCTCAGGATTAAACATTTCTTCTCGTATATTATCTAAATAAATAATGCCCAATAGTTTATTATTCAATTTTACCACAGGAAACGTATTACGTTTTGAGTGTTTAATGGTTTCTACAATATCCCGCAAGGTTGCTTTAAAATGAATGGTAGCGAAATCAGTTTCAATCATTTCTTTCACATCTATTTTACTTAAAATACTCGTGTCTTTATTTTCAGAAATAATAGTTCCTCTGTCTTTTAATCTTCTAATGTCTAATGATTGCGGATGAAAATGTTTTACAATAATATAACTAATAGATGAAACCATCATTAAAGGTATGATTAACTCATAGCCTCCTGTAATTTCGGCAATTAAAAATATGGCAGTTAATGGTGCATGAAATACACCGCTTAAGATACCTGCCATTGCCACAATGGTAAAATTGCTTACTGGTATATCTTTAAATCCAATTAAGTTTAGAAAAAATGAAAAGGCGAAGCCTAAATAAGCTCCTACAAATAACGATGGTGCAAAATTCCCACCATTACCACCACTACCTAGTGTAACAGCTGCAGCTATTGTTTTAAATAATAATGTCAGAATTATAAATATTAAAAGAATCCATTTATTGTTCACCAAATTTAAAAGTAAACTATCCTTCACGATATCACCCGTTCTAAATTCGGATAGCGCTTTAATGCTTTCATATCCTTCTCCAAATAAACTAGGAAACAGTGCAAATAAAAACGCTAATGTAATACCGCCAATTATCCATTTTGTAAAACGAGATTTGATTTTATGAAATTTAGATTCTACTTTATCAAAAAAGTTAACATAATACAAAGAAACTATACCTGCTAATAACCCAAGTATTACATAAAAAAAGAAATTGTTAGAATCAAAAGGCTGCTTTAGTTTAAAAAACAACAAATTACTTTCGTGTAAGATAATTTTTGAAATTAAAGCACCAGATGCAGCTGCAATTAATAATGGAATAAAAGTAGTAATACTGATGTCAACCAAAATAACTTCTAAAGCAAATAATACACCTGCAATTGGCGCATTAAATGCTCCTGCAATACCGCCTGCTGCTCCAGCAGCTAATAACAATGTTCTGTCCTTATAACTTAATTTATAAGTTCTAGCAAAGTTTGAACCTATTGCTGAACCTGTGCTCACAATTGGAGATTCTAAACCTGCTGAACCACCAAATCCAACTGTAAAAGCACTTGTAATAACATGTGAGTACATTTGACGAAATGGCAAAAAACTACTTTTTTTTGCAATAGAAAAAAGAATATCTGTATTTCCCTTACTTAATTGATTGTGTAAAATATACTTTATAATTAGAATAGTTACACCAATTCCAATTAAAGGAAGTACTAAATACAAATATTTGAAATCATATTTTAAGAGAAATTCATCTACCAAATAATGACGAATAGCGTGAACAAATAATTTTAAAATTACAGCCGCTATACCCGCAGAAATACCAACTAAAATACTCGAGAAAATTAGAAATTGTTTTTCTGAAGTTTTCTCGTGGATCCAATTAATAGTTTTTTCTATGTAATTTATTTTTTTAAAGTTCATTTATATTTCTAGACTCTATTACTAATTTCATATAAAAAATAGGCTATAAATATATACGTTTTATACTATAGATTTCATTTCAATTATCACCAATCTAAGGAATTTTTATATGTATTTAATCTTATCTTTATAGACTATGTTAGATTTTTTCGCCATTATTATTACAATATCCGCTGTTTTTGGTTACATCAACTATAAATGGTTAAAATTGCCTACTACTATTGGCGTGATGCTAATAAGTGTTGTATTGGGCATTGCTTTAAAAATTATTGAAACTATTAATCCTACTTACATTTCTCCTTTACGAGATTTTTTAACTGGTTTTGATTTTAGTGCTTTTGTACTTGATTTTATTTTATGTTTTTTGTTATTTGCTGGAGCACTTCATGTGAAAATCGGACAATTAAAAGGTGTAAAAGCTACTGTATTTTCTTATGCTACTTTAGGTGTTTTAATTTCTACTTTATTAATTGGACTAGCGACTCATATAGTTTCTGGTTGGTTTGGAATTAATATTGATTTAATTTCATGTTTTTTATTCGGCGCTCTTATATCACCAACAGACCCAATAGCAGTTATTGGTATATTATCTAAATACAAAATCCCACAAAAATTAAAAACTGAAATTATAGGAGAATCCTTATTTAATGATGTTGTTGGTGTTGTCATTTTTGCTGTTATCTATTCAATTATTTTGGGAGGTAAGGAAGCATTAACCTTTGGAAATATTTTTGAAATTTTTGCAGTAGAAGTATTTGGCGGTATTGGTATTGGATTATTAATTGGGTATATCGGTTACTTTTTAATGAAATCAATAGATCATTATCAAACCGAAATTTTAATAACACTAGCTGTTGTTACTGGTGGTTATACTATAGCTTCGCATTTTCATGCATCTGGTCCTTTGGCAATGGTTGTAGCAGGTTTAATTATTGGAAATAAAGGAAAAGAATTTGCGATGTCGGACACAACAGCTGAATATGTAGATAAATTTTGGGAGTTAATTGATGAAATTTGTAATACCATTTTGTTTGTTTTAATGGGCTTAGAAATCTTTTTAGTGCCTTATGATACAAACTATATTATAATAGGCACTATATTAATTATCGTTGCGTTAGTTGGCAGATATGTTTCATTACTACCTGCATTCTTTTTGTTTAACCGAAACGAAACAAGGGAGAGTTTAAATTTAGCTGTACTAACATGGGGAGGATTAAGGGGTGGTATCTCAATCGCATTAGCACTATCGCTTACCAATAAAATTGAGGGCAGTAGTTTGTTTATTGTAAGTACTTACTGTATTGTACTCTTCTCTATTTTGGTTCAAGGATTGAGTATTAAAAAATTGCTTTCAAAATATTAGAAATAAAAAAGGAGAAGCAAATTGCTCCCCCTTCTAATCTATTAACAACAAGCTTCTGCACATTTCTTGCAAGCTTCAGCACAAGCTTTGCAGCTTTCGTGATGAGATGCATGCTTAGCACATTCTTCTGAACAAGCTTTACAAACTTTAGCACACAACGCACACAACTCTTTTGAAAACTGAGACCCTCTTGCTTCTAGTCTTGCGCACAAAGCGCAAATGTCAGCACAATCACGGCATAATGCCGCACATTCTTTACGACCATCATTAATACAACTTGTTAAACATGTTTCACAAGTTACTACGCAAGCTAAGCAAGCGTCAATACATTTTTGGTTTTTCATTTTTAAATTTTTAGTGAAAATTATTACTATTCAAAGTTGAGTCTATAATTATTCAAAATATTACAAAATGTTGTAAATATGTTATATAATTCATGTGTTTTTAGATTAAAAAATTGTCTATCACCTTGCCGAAATTGTCCATTTTATAATAACGATCGTTGCTTCATCTTTGTATCGTCAATAATGACAAACAATTTTAAAATTTAATAACATGCAAAGAATTATCGCACTTAACCCAGAAACAACAACAGGAAAATCAAAAGAATTATTTAATACCGTGCAAGGCAAATTAGGAATGGTTCCTAATATGATGAGAACAATGGGGAATTCCTCAGCGGTATTAAATGGCTATTTATCATTTAGCGGAGCTTTAGGAGAAAGTTCAATTGGCCCAAAATTAGGAGAACTTTTAGCTTTAACGGTGGCTAATGCAAATAGCTGTGACTATTGCAACGCCGCTCACAGTTTTATTGGCGAAAAGCTGGTAAACATTGATGCAACAAGTATTCAATTAGCTAAAGAAGGAAAATCAAATGATACAAAAATCCAAGCGGCTCTTACATTTGCAAGAACATTAGTTGCAAAAAAAGGTAGAGTAAATGCTTCTGATGTAGATGCTTTAAAAAATGCAGGTTACAGTGAAGCTGCTATTACCGAAATAATAGCACACGTTGCGTTAAATATTTTTACAAACTATTTTAACAATTCAACTGAAGTGGCTATTGACTTTCCAACAGTAGAATTAATAGAAACTGCTGTAGTATAGTTAATTATTGGAATGGATAAGTTAAATTCGCTTGTCCATTCCTTTTTAAAACCTAACACACATGGAAATTAAATTGCCAATACCTCCGTTTAATATGGAAACTGCTTTGCAAAAAGTGCAATTAGCAGAAGATGCCTGGAATACAAAAGACCCCGAAAAAATATGCTTAGCATATACTATTGATACCGAATGGAGAAATAG
>JAYVIS010000122.1:0-4168 GCA_043769975.1 Bacteroidota bacterium | reverse complement strand
AAAGGATGTGCTAATGGTTGGTTGAAGTGAGAATAGTTTTGTTGCACGCTTCCGTGTGTATAGGTGTAAGGACGCACTTCGTTATACTCTGCCTGAAGCGTTAATCCTTTAACTTTAAACGCATTTATATATTTTGTCCTAAATTTGAACCCATTGTGTCGGCACCAATGGTTGCCGTTAATCCTTGTATGCTAATCATCCACCGGTTAGCTCTGTAACTTATAAAACCTAAGTATTCTTTAAAATTAGCGCCAAAGGGGTGTGCTAATGGTTGATTATAATGAGCATAGTTTTGTTGCACACTTCCATGAGAATAGGTGTAAGGCCGCACTTCATTATACTCTGCCTGAAGCGTTAATCCTTTTACTTTAAATGCATTAACGTATTTTGTGCCAAATTGCCAACCTTGTTTGTTTGCCCACCAGCCTGTGCGTGCTCTAATTTGTTTCAAATAAAATTCATCAGCAACGCCTTGAGCGTAAATTTTAAGGCAACCAAATAATTTGCCGGAAATATTTAAACCCATCATTGAATTATCAGGTGAACCAACCGAATATTCTTGGGGGCGATAAAACACAATCGGATTTAAATAGTTAACATCAAATGATCGTACACGATTTGTATCTGTACCTTGCCAAACAACATTTTCGAAAAACGAAACACTTAGCTCTTTAAAAGGATTAAAGCTTAAATAGTGAAAGGTTCCGAATTTATTTTGAAGAGATGTTTGCTGACCGTTATATCTCGAAAAATCCTGCATCCAACTATACCACACATTGTATTGTATTTTCCAAATGTTGGCGTTAATACCAAAATAGGGATTGTTGTTTGATAAATCAGATAATAATAAGGAGCGGTAACCATCGCCAATAAAGTGTTTATCTTTTCCTAGTTGAAGATTAAAAACAGAATTTGGACTATAAGAAACATATCCCGAAAGGTTTGAAAAATTATAAGAACCATCCGAATTTTTATAAGCCCTTCCTAAACCTGATATGACACCTGTAGATTTTACAGTAGTATCGTTAAATTCGGGAAATGAAACTCGTCCTCCAATTGCGGTTAATGCAAATGTGAAATCATTATTGATGTTTAGTTTAATGTGCGCTCCACCATAAGTTTCTGAAACAACTTTCGAGTTTAGCATATCATAGCCTAATTGTAAATGAAGTAGAGGTAATGCTTGAAAATTAAATTGGTTGCGTTTACTTGGTCCTTCATTAAATGTTTTACTTAAAAATTTGTTTTTAATTGGAAAGTGATAATATGAAACTACAGTATCTGAAAATTCATTGAGTGTTGATGATAAATAAGGCTTAAATGAAGAATGAAAATCAGTGTTTGGTTTTGTTACATTCCAGGTATCAATGGTTTGTTGCGCATCTTCATTTATAAAAATAGTTTGTGCCCGTGGATTATCTTGAGCAAAAGAAAATGTAGATACTCCAATAAAGAGTACTACAAGTAAAAATGGTATAGATGAAACACTACGCATTATTTTTTCTTTCTTCCTTTTTTATCGCTGATTTATAAGCTAAGTGAACAATTAAAATAAATAATAGACAGCAGCCAAGCACTGCAAATAGCGAAAGACTTGGGCTTAAATAATAACTCAGTAATGAGGCGCCAATTGCAAATAGGCTGAAAAGATAAATGATGATTACTGTTTTTATATGCGAATAACCGCAATCTAGTAATCGGTGATGCAAGTGGTTTCTGTCTGCATTAAATGGTGATTGACCCTTTATAGCTCTCATAATAAAAATACGGAGTGTATCCGTTAACGGATAAGATAAAGCGGCAATAACAATTACTGGGTTTGATATTCGAACCCAAAATCCATCTAATCGTGATAAAGGATATTCGATAAGTTTAATACTTAACACACAGAGGAACATTCCAATGATGAGAGAGCCACTATCTCCCATAAATATTTTTGCGGGTGAAAAATTGAAAATCAAAAAGCCTAGTAAGGCACCTGATAATGAAAATGACAACGATGCCAATGTGTATTCATTTGCAAATACAAACCAAACACCAAATGCAGATGAAGCTATAAAGCCAACACCAGCAGCTAAACCATCCACACCATCTATTAAATTCATTGCATTAACAACAACGATATATGTAAACAAAGATAAAAACACACTGCCCCAATGCGGAATTTCATTAACTCCAAAAACCCCATGCAAGCCTGTGATTCTAATGTCTCCCATTAATACTAATATTAAACCTACTAAAATATTTGCAAATAATTTTTTTACTGGTGATGTTCCAATGATATCATCTTTAACCCCAACAAAAAACAACACCAAACTTGTGGCAACTAATATTTTAAATTCTTTAACCGACTCATAAATTTGATTATAATCATGAAGATCATCAATATTGTACCAGAGAGAAAATGAGAATAACGTTGCAGCATATATAATAATACCACCAATTGTTGGCACTGCTCTTTTATGAATTTTACGGTCTTCGGTCGGTAAATCAATTAAACGTTTTAAAACAGCAACCTTAATTAAAGCTGGAGTTGAATATAAAACTACTGCAAATGCTGTTAGAAAAACTAAAATTAATACTGCCATTGTTTATTTTTTAAAAATCGTAATATGTATTATATAAATTTGATTTAACGCTAAGTGTGTAAAACGTTGTGTTATTATTAGAGGCTTTAAAATCTGTAAATATTTGTTGACGGTAATTATAACTTAAAGATACATTAAAATTATAGGCTGGGTTAATAGTATAGCCTAGTGAAAGCTTTGAAATGGTGTTATTGTAGAATTCATATTGATTTAATGTTAACCATTGCATATTTAATTTTGCATTTAAGAAAAAGCGTTTGTATTTGTAATCTAGTAATGCCACCGCTTCTTTCCCATAGCCAGGTGTAAAGGCCAAGGTTTGATTATAATGAGAATAGCTTTGATTACTTGTAGTTCCAACTGGACTATTGTAAGACCCTTCAGCCACATTGTTATATTCAATTTGTAGAAATAAATTATTAACCGAAAATGCATCAAAATATTTTAATCCTATTTGGTATCCAATGGCATTTCCAAGCTTAGTATTATTGCTTAAATCATCAGCCATAAACTGGGCATACGCACTAATTTTTTGAGTTAGTTTTATATTTAAATCTGCACCTATTAAAATATTATTTTTATTATTTAAACCATAAGATGCTAGATTTGTATAGATTACAGGATTGAAATATTGCCAATTAATATGCTGCCTATTCATACTATCTGCTGCTCCCCAAATCATATTTTGAAACAAACCAATATTGATCCGCTTATTTAAATTAAAACTTAAGTACTGAATTGACATCGCTTTTTTTTGGAATAAAGGCTCCGTATTTGGAGGTGTTTTTGACCCACCAGTTTCTAAATTCATTAAAACGGCATAAATATTTGAGTATTGAATTTTCCCTTTAAGCCATTGAGTTGTTAATCGGATGCAGGGATAGTTAAACGCATTATCACTTAACAGCAGCGAACGATAGCCGTTTCCAATTTTTTGTTTTCCGTGTCCTATTTGAATATTTAATTTTTTTATTGGTTGATATGAAATAAAGCCTGATGAAAATGCATAATCATATCCTGTAGATTTAAATGTTTTAAATCTTCCTTGACCAGGAATTATTTTTGTTTGGTTACTTAGATTTGAAACATAATAGGGAAAGAAACTTTGGTTTTCAGAAAACATTGTTTCAAAATAAAAATCTTTCCCAATTATACCACTGGCAATAAAACCACGGGTATTTGTTGATGTATTTAAATAATTGGTTGTGTCGGAGTATGCCCTGCCTAATTCAACATTTAATAAAGGGTCGACTTTAAATTCATATTTGTTTTCTTTTGATTTAATATGAATTAAGTGGTGAAAAAAAACTTTGTCTATTGCAATATCTTCGGTAATGAATTTGAATATTTTAAACGAATCTGACACAAATTCATACCTGCTATTAAAAAATGGTATATAGGGTTGAATCCCCGCATGAATTTGTACAGAGTCAATTTTAGAAAGATTTTTTTGAGTAAGTGTATTAAAAAAGTATTCGTTTGGGAGATTGTAGAATTGGGCATTTATTGGTTTGGAAAAAATGAAAGCCAAAACGAAAAGGATGAAATGGCAATTTAATTTATATACAGATTTTAGTATT
>JAYVIS010000121.1:0-5142 GCA_043769975.1 Bacteroidota bacterium | reverse complement strand
TTTAATACTAAAAATATCTAAATAATAACCTTCTAATTTAAGAAAATGATAACCACCACCCATTGCATCAGGCCAAGCCATATTTAAATTATCAATAGTTGTAGGTAATAAAAAAGATTTATTTAGTAAAGAATCAACTCCTATATAAAACGAAATTTCATCGTAAATTCCAACTGGAATAGAGTCCAAAATGAGTTTATTTTTTGCTATGTCTAAAGGATCTAAATAAAATATTTTTTTTGAAAGATATATTTCACCTGTTATAGTTTTCATTTTAATATTAGAAATATACATATTAATGTTATGTACCCCATATTTATTGCCAGCAACATTCATAAATTTAACAGTATCCCATTCTAAATTATCAGAATCTACTTTGACCTGTAAGAATATTTGTGCTGATGAATATTCTGTTAATTGTGGTTGCTTATATTTAACACATGAATTAATAAATAATCCAGAGATAAAAAAAAGACCAACAATTCCAAACTCAGAAATTTTTTTCATTTAAAATTATGTATTAATTAAACAATAAGGATTATTGAAACTAAATTGCGTAATAAGCACGAATTTACAACAGTTTAAATTTACAAATCATGAGTAAAGTCATAAAAATGAAATTTATATCTAAAATTATAATTAAATTGTAGTTTCTAAACTTAATCTTAATTTAAACAATTGCAATCATTAATTAAACATATCCAAAAAATTCATCCTATTCTTGCAAATGCTGAAAAAGCATTACTTAAAATTTGTAATGAAATGCATTTTAAAAAAGGTACAGTTATCCAAGAAATTGGACATACCTGCAAAACACTATACTTTGTAAAAAATGGATGCGTTCGTATATACTATTTTAAAGAAGATATTGATATTACAGAAAGCTTTGAATTTGAAAATGCTTTTGTTGCAAGAGCTGAAAGTTTGTTTACTGGAAAACCTTCATTAAAAGCCATACAAGCAATTGAAGACACAACACTAATTGGAATTGATTCAGCTAAACTATTCCAGCTATTTGATTCGTATCCAGATTTAGAAAGATTGTTTCGTAAAATAATTGAAACATCCTATGTGAATACAGTTAACCGTATTGAAAGTTTACAATTTAATACTGCTGAAGAGCGATACTTTAACTTATTAAAAGATCATAAAAACATTTTGAAAAGAATTCCTTTAAAATTCATAGCATCTTACCTAGGAATTACTCCAGTTAGTTTAAGTAGAATTCGAGCTATAAAGTAATTACTTATCTTATGTAAAGTGTTTTAAAATCCATCAACTGTAATTTTGTTATACAAATTATAGTTATGGAAACAATAAAACTTGGTTTAAAAGAAAACTGGAAGCAATTCACCCTTTTAGTAATCATTAATGCCTTTGTTGGCGGAATGGTTGGATTAGAAAGAGCCATACTTCCACAAATTGCAGAAAACGAATTTCACATTGCTGCTAAAACCGCCATTCTTTCATTTATCATTGTATTTGGAATTGTAAAAGCAATAACAAACTATTTTACAGGTTCTTTAGCCAACAAATATGGTAGAAAAAATTTATTAACTTTTGGATGGTTGTTTGCTATTCCAGTTCCGTTCATACTTATGTATGCACCAAATTGGAATTGGATTATAGCAGCAAATATATTGTTAGGAATAAATCAAGGTTTAACTTGGAGTAGTACGGTTGTTATGAAAATTGATTTGGTAGGAGAAAAACAACGCGGTTTTGCAATGGGATTAAATGAATTTGCAGGCTATTTATCAGTTGCTATTGTTGCATTTGTTACAGGATGGATTGCAGGTAAATACGGATTAAGACCTTATCCCTTTTATATTGGAATTATACTATCAGTACTTGGTTTATTTGGAAGTTGGTTCTTAATAAAAGACACCAAGCATCATGTAGCTAAAGAAATAAATACAAACACTATTCCTTTATTAAAAAATATATTTTGGGATACAACTTGGAAAAATAAAAATTTAGGTTCCGTTACACAAGCTGGATTAATAAATAATTTAAATGATGGAATGGTTTGGGGCATCTTCCCTATTCTATTATTCCAAAAACATTTTACAATTGAGCAAATTGGAATTATAACCGCTACCTATCCTGCAGTTTGGGGATTAGGACAATTAGTAACTGGTAAAATGGCAGATTATTTTTGCAAAAAAGATATGCTTTTTACTGGAATGTTTTTACAAGGTATTGTATTATTAGCAATGCCTTGGGCAGAAACTATGATACATTATATGACTCTTTCAATTATTTTAGGTTGGGGGACAGCGATGGTTTATCCAACATTTTTAGCAACAGTTGCTGAAAACACAAACCCATTAGATAGAGCTAAAAGCTTAGGTATATTCAGATTATGGAGAGATCTAGGCTATGCTATTGGTGCTATATTGACAGGAATTATTGCTGATACATTAGGAATAAATGCATCAATTATTGTAATTGGAATATTAACTGTTATGTCATCATTCATAATTCAATACCGTATGAAATGTAAAACTGATAATTCCAAAAAATTATGGGATTGGATTAAACCAAAACAAAAACAGAAGGGACGTATTCTTAATCAACAAATAACATGCTCATAAAAATATTTTTTATATAATAATATTTAAGATAAATCATGATTATTATCATAATTGAAGGAAACATTCCACAATGTGTTTTTATTTAAAAGAAATTAAATTTATCTAAATAAAAATTAAGCACAGGAACAAATAAAATACTAAAAATGGAATTTATAGATTACTATAAAATACTTGAAATACCTAAAACCGCTTCAGAAAGCGACATTAAAGCTGCCTACCGTAAATTAGCTAGAAAAAATCATCCAGATTTAAATCCGAATGACGAAAATGCCAAAAAGAAATTTCAGCAAATTAATGAAGCAAATGAAGTTTTAAGCGATCCTGAAAAAAGAAAGAAATACGATAAATATGGTAAGGATTGGAAGCATTCTGAAGAATTTGAAAAAGCAAATCAACAACGTCAATCACAAGGATATTCTGGTGAACAACAAAGTGGCGGTGGATTTTCAGGAGATTTTTCGGAATTTTTTGAATCTATGTATGGAGGTGGCCAAGGTAATAGAGGAAGACAAACAAAATTTAGAGGTCAAGACATTAATGCAGAATTACATTTAGAATTAAATGATGTATTTAAAACCCAACAGCAAACACTTACTGTAAATGGTAAAAACATAAGGTTAACGATTCCTGCTGGTGTAGAAAACGGACAAATAATCAAAATATCAGGTCACGGTTCTCCTGGCGCAAATGGTGGACCAAATGGAGATTTATATATCACATTTACAATAGCAAATCATTCCAAATTTAAACGCGAAGGAAGTAATTTATATGCTAATGTTGATTTAGATTTATATACCGCAATATTGGGTGGCGAAATGTTAGTAGATACGTTTGATGGAAAGGTTAAATTAAAAGTTGCACCAGAAACATTAGGAGGTACAAAAGTAAAATTAAAAGGAAAAGGATTTCCGATTTATAAAAAAGAAAATGAATTTGGTGATTTGTATATCTCTTATCAAATTAAATTACCAACGAATATAACAGAAAAAGAAAAAGAATTATTCACCGAATTATCAAAAATAAGAACTAATGGAAACTAACAATTTAATCTTGATAGAACAACTGTGTACTCATCATAATATTGAGTTTTCATTCATTGATACATTGCAAGAATTTGGATTAATTGATATAATTATCATTGAAGACAATAAATACCTTGCAAATGAAAAAATAAAAGATGTAGAAAAAATGATGCGTCTACACTTTGAACTTGATATAAATATGGAAGGCATTGATGCAATTTCTAATCTATTGCAACAAATTGATAATTTGCAACAAGAACTTATTTCAACAAAAAATAAGCTAAGACTATACGAAAGAGATTAAACTTAAAGTTTAAAATAATCGTATAGTATTGAATTAATTTAACTAAATAAAAATGGAAAATATTTTAGAAGGTGCTTGCATAACAAAAAATGATTTAAAAAAAATAATAGATTCAAATCTTCATAAAATAAAAATTATTGATGTTAGAAGTATTGAGGAATTTAATGAATCACACATTCCAGAAGCCATTCACTTTGAACAAATTAATTTTAATATTGCTGAATCTTTATTTAACAAAACGGATATTCTCATTACAACTTGTGGTAAAGGTGGTGGAAGATCAATTTCCGCCTCTGAAAAACTTAAAGAATTAGGTTTTACTAATTCTAAATGGCTTTGTGGTGGAACGATAGGTTGGTTAAATAATTGATTCTATTAAATTAACATTTTTTTAATTCTTTAACTATTTTGTTGAAATAAATCATTCGTATATTTACGAACTGAAATAAAAATATGCAAAAAGAATCAAAAAAATACACTAATAAACAAGAACTTGTTTCTAAATTTGGAAATGCATTAGGTCATCCTGCACGAGTTGCTATTTTACAATTACTCAACAAACAAAGTTGTTGCTATCATGGCGATATGTCTGAAGAGTTACCAATTGCTAATAGTACATTATCACAGCATTTAAAAGTATTAAGAGAAGCTGGTTTAATACAAGGTGAAATTACTCTTCCAAAAACGAAATATTGCATCAATAAAGACAATTGGAATTTAGCAAAAGGTTTAATGATTGGTTTTTTTGATTAAATAGTTTAAGATGATATTCGTCATTATACGAATTAAAATAAAACCATAAATTCACATAAATAAAAAAGCATGAAAAAGAATATTAAAGTATTAGGACCTGGTTGCGCAAAATGTACTACGACCTATAACAATGTACTAGAAGCAATCAAACAAACAGGAATAGAAGCAGACGTGATTAAAATAGAAGACATCGAAGAAATGATGAAATATAATATTTTAACCACTCCAGTTTTAATGATAGATGATGTTGTAAAGGTTAAAGGTAGAGTTGCGGATATTAACGAAATAAGACAATTACTTGCACAATAAAAAAAATGAAAAATCTTAAAAGTCATTGGGAAAATATTTATTCAAATTCGAAAGTATTTGATTTTCCTTGGATTCAAGAGATTCCTAGTACTTCATTATTATTAATTGATTTAATTAATTTGCCTAAAAATGCTAAAATAATTGACATTGGTGGTGG
>JAYVIS010000120.1:0-4674 GCA_043769975.1 Bacteroidota bacterium | reverse complement strand
GAAAAGAATTGGATTTGGTATTTCGTCTTGAATTCTTTTGTTTCTTTTCTTTTTCAAGAAAGAAAAGAAAAAGAAATATTGCCTTTAGAATGATGTCTATTTCATTTTAAAATTTACTTACCTTTGAATTATGAAAAAAATCACCATTTTACATAATACACGTTGCTCAAAAAGCAGATGCGCTTTACAAGTTTTACAAGACGAAAATTGTGAGATTGAAATCATAGATTATATCAAAAACACACCTTCTAAAAAGGAAATTAAAACCATTTTAGATAAATTGGGATTAAATGCGGTTGATATTGTTCGAAAAAAGGAACCAATTTTCCTTGAAAAATTCAAAGGTAAAACTTTTACAAATTCGGAATGGATTCAAATTTTAATTGAGCATCCTATTTTAATTGAAAGACCTATTGTTATTGACGGTTATAAAGCAGTTATTGGTCGACCAACTGAATTAATTATAGACTTATTGAAACGAACAAGTTAATTGTGAATAAATCATTCTAAAATAATGCTTTTTGGTTGTGTAATTTAACTTTAAACCCTAAATTTGCACCCGAAATTAAAAAACACATTCAACATGTCAAACCAAGTTGGTAAAATTGCTCAAGTTATCGGACCCGTAGTGGACGTTACATTTGATTTAGCAGGTGGAAAACTACCTAGCATTTTGGACGCTCTAGAAATAGTACGTCCTGGAGAATCAAAAATGATTTTAGAGGTACAAAAACATATTGGTGAGAATATGGTTCGTACCATTGCCATGGACAGTACTGATGGTTTATACCGTGGTATGGATGTATTAGTAACAGGTTCGCCTATATTAATGCCTATTGGTGATAAAGTAAAGGGTCGTTTATTTAACGTAGTTGGTGAAGCCATTGATGGTATCAACACTGTTAGTAAAGATGGTGGTGTTTCTATTCACCGTGAGGCTCCGAAATTCGAAGATTTATCTACATCATCTGAAGTATTATTTACTGGTATCAAAGTAATTGATTTAATTGAACCATACGCAAAAGGTGGTAAAATTGGTTTATTCGGTGGTGCTGGTGTTGGTAAAACAGTATTGATTATGGAGTTGGTAAACAACATTGCTAAAGCTTATGCAGGTATTTCTGTGTTTGCAGGTGTTGGAGAAAGAACTCGTGAAGGAAATGATTTATTACGTGAGTTTATTGAGTCAGACGTTATTAAATACGGCGACGCTTTTAAACACGATATGGAAAAAGGCGGTTGGAATTTATCTTTAGTTGATACAAAAGCTTTAGAAGAATCAAAAGCAACACTGGTTTTTGGACAAATGAATGAGCCTCCTGGAGCTCGTGCTCGTGTAGCATTATCAGGTTTAACTATGGCGGAA
This sequence comes from Bacteroidota bacterium, assembly GCA_043769975.1. Taxonomy (GTDB): domain Bacteria; phylum Bacteroidota; class Bacteroidia; order B-17B0; family Aurantibacillaceae; genus UBA4416. The sequence continues at coordinate 3,308 of JAYVIS010000120.1, read as the reverse complement.
TATTTCCGTGATGGAGATGGAACTGGTCCAGGTCGTGATATCTTATTTTTCGTTGATAATATTTTCCGTTTTACACAAGCAGGTGCTGAGGTTTCTGCCTTATTAGGTCGTATGCCTTCTGCGGTAGGTTACCAACCAACATTGGCTTCAGAAATGGGTGCGATGCAAGAACGTATTACTTCAACTAAAAAAGGTTCTATTACTTCTGTACAAGCGGTTTATGTACCTGCAGATGATTTAACCGATCCGGCTCCAGCAACAACGTTTGCGCATTTAGATGCTACAACCGTATTAAGTCGTAAAATTGCTGAATTAGGTATTTATCCTGCTGTAGATCCGTTAGATTCTACATCTCGTATTTTATCTCCTGCAGTTATTGGCGAAGCTCACTACAATTGTGCTCAACGTGTTAAATTAACTTTACAACGTTACAAAGAATTACAAGATATCATCGCTATTTTAGGTATGGATGAGCTAAGTGAAGAAGATAAATTAACGGTTCACCGTGCACGTCGTGTACAACGTTTCTTATCTCAACCTTTTCACGTTGCTGAGCAATTTACAGGTTTAAAAGGTGTTTTAGTTCCAATCGAAGATACGATTAAAGGCTTTAACATGATTTTAGATGGTAAAGTTGATGAATATCCTGAAGCTGCTTTCAACTTAGTTGGTAGCATTGAAGAAGCGATTGAAAAAGGTAAAAAGATTTTAGCTGAAGCTTAATAGCAAAAAAATGAAATTAGAAATTATAACACCTGATAAAAAAGTATTTGAAGGACAAGTGAAATCTGCTGTGTTCCCTGGTTCAGAAGGCTCTTTTGGAGTTTTAAATAACCATGCCGCAATGATTGCAACTTTGAAAAATGGTACGATAGAATTGGTTGAAGAAAATAATGCAACACATTCATTTGCTATTAAAGGTGGTGTTGTTGAAATTTCAAAAAACAATGTAATTGTTTTAGCTGAGTAAATTTTAAATTATTTATTAGATCAAAAGTCCCAATTAGAAATAGTTGGGATTTTTTTTGTTTTAAAATTTCCATAAAATGGGGCAAAAAAAAATCTCAACAAATTTTGTTGAGATTTTTTTAAGATGGATTGATTTAATTATTTTACGCGCTCTACGTATTCACCAGTTTCTGTGTTGATTTTTAATTTATCGCCTATCACCACAAATATTGGAACTTGTATTTTTACACCGCCTGTTAATTCAGCTGTTTTCAATGATTTTCCTTTTACGCCCTCTTCGGTATAAGTCACTTCTAATTCAACGTATTGAGGTAATAATCCACTTAATGGTTTATCATTTTCATCAAAACGTATCTTTAATACCATTCCTTCTTGTAAAAATTGTAAGCTATCAGCAAATAAAATTTTAGGAATGTGTGTTTGATCGTAAGTTTCTTGGTTCATACAAACTAAAAAGTCACCTTCCATAAAAAGGTATTGCATTTCATATTCGTCAACTCTAATAATATCAATTTTTTCGCCAGAACGAAAACGAACTTCACTTTGTTTACCAGTTTCAACGTTTCTGCATCTTACAGAATAAATTGCATTTCCTTTACCAGGAGTAATATGGTCATAGTCCATAACTTGAACTAATTCATTGTTGTGTCTTAAAAAAATATTTTTTGAAATATCAGATGTAGTAGCCATAATTTTTTGCTTTTTTTTAGAATGGAAAGATACTACCTTGTTACGAGATAGGCAAAATTATATCCTTCTAATGATTATAAAAATGAAATGACTTAAAGAAATCTTACTTCATATATTTTTGCTTCACATCACTATAACTTGGAAAGTTATTGTAATGCCAATTCATAACAACTGTTCCGTTTTTTATTAAAACCAAACCAGGGTTTGAACGAATAATTGTTTTTAAAACAACACCATCTGCTGTTGCAAAATCATACAATGCTTGATGCTTGTGTTTGTAATCATCCACTTGCTTGGCATCAGAAGCTGTTAATCCTAAAATAGAAATTCTTTCAGAAGCTGCTAATTTATACAAATCATTTATTTTTGCATGTAGCGTTTCATTATCTTCGGTTTCATTTAAATCATAACACACCAATAAAAATTGATAATTTGGATTGTTTAAAATACTGTCTGTTATTGGCTCGCCATCTTGGTTATTAATAGAAAAATCAACAATTTTTGGAGGATTAATAGCATCATGCACCAATTTATTAACCGTATTATGCCAAGCCCAAGTTAGTGTATCTTCCCAAATTTTAGAATCCATATAATCTTTTTGTGTGAATTCTTTTATTTTTCCAGTTTTTAAATTTTTGTATTCTAACATGGATTCATATACTGCTGGTTGGTAGCCAACACCAGGTTTCATGTTTTCTCGAATATTGTCCCCAATTTTATAAGCTCTAAAATCAAATACTGGTAAATTACGATAGGTGTAAATTGGGAATATTACTGATAAAACAATTGCAAAAACAGTTAGTGCAGTTGTAATTAAAGGACTAAATAATTCGTTAATACTTTCTTTACCAGCAAAAAGCAACGTTATGGCTACAAGCAGAACAATGTCTTTCCAAAAACTTTCCCAAGGTTTTAAAACTAAAAAATCACCAAAACAACCACATGTTGTTACTTTGTTGTAACAAGCCGAATAAAACGTCAAAAATGTGAAGAATGCAATTTGAGCTAATAATAAACCAAGCGTAAGGTTTCTTTTATAACCAATTAATAGCATAAATCCTAAAGCCATTTCGCTGACACATAATAAAATTGCTAATGGTAAAGCAATGTGAGCCATGCTTTCAAATATAGATAAACCAGAATCTGCTGTAAATACTTCAAAATACTCTTTGAGTTTATAACTAAATCCTAAAGGATCATTTGCTTTTATAAAGCCCGAAAAAATAAATAATCCACCAACAAATACACGTGTGATATGAGTAATGATAGGCGCTTTACTAATAATAGGGGATGCATTTACTAATACAACTAAAGTTCCCAGTATTAATGCAACCGTTGTTTTACTAATACATGATGGGCAAATCCAATATAATAAAGCTGCTAAGCCTAAAGACCATATGGCACGAAATAGTTTTGTTGAAAGGAATTTTTTCATAGGTTGTAAATTTTAAATCTCTAATGTATAATGATTAATGCGAAGTTAAAAGCTTTTTAAAGTTTTTTAACTAACAATCTAATTCTTAATTTATTTAGTATTTTAGTTTATATAATTTAGTATACTTTTAGTAAATTTATATCGATAAACACTATTTCATGAAGTTTTTTAGCTCCCTTTTTTTAATAAGCATATTTTTTACATTTACTACATG
>JAYVIS010000119.1:0-2784 GCA_043769975.1 Bacteroidota bacterium | reverse complement strand
ATATTAAAACAAAATGAATTGGCAATAGAGAATGGAACAATTATTTACAGAAATAATCTCACGAAAAAGAAACAACAATATGAACTAATTGATATTGTTTTAATAATTTGCAATTGCGCCATAGGATGTAACTCTACCTTTCGGAATTAAACGAACAACTTGAAAAACTTGATCAAAAAAATCTTTAGTTTTTGTTTCCATGTGTTATTGAATTAATAAATTACAACCTCTTAAATCACTGATATCAAATCTTCCAACTATTTCAAAGGAATGATCAGAATGTAATTTTCCTAAATCTTTTGTTTCAATAAATGAACACGAATAAATATTAGCTAAATCAATAACGTTAATTCCACCAGTTTTCCCTAATGCTACATAACTAAACGGATCATTTACATCTCTTACTAAAATGCGTTTCCAGTTTACAGGTTTATATATGCCATTATTAACCGAATAAGATTGAGAAAGTAATTCCGTCATGCCATATTCGCTGTGAATCGTATTAATTTTAAAGTTTTCTTTCAATGTATTATGTAAAGCTTCTTTTGTTATTTCTTCACGTTTACCTTTCATTCCACCTGTTTCCATCACAATAAAATTTTCATTTAATTGGATATTTTTATCTGCTAAATCTAATAAGGCATAGCTAACACCCAATAAAATTGTTTTTTGATTTTGTGTTTTTAATTCACTAATGGTTTCAACGAGGTCATCTAAATTATGTAAATAAAACCCACTTAATGGGTGATGTGAATCTTTTATTAGTTGATTTGCCATGTATACTAGAGATGAACCTTCTCTTTCTAAGTAAGATGGTAGCAAGGCCAAAACACAATAATTTTCAATATCCCCGTAAAAAAACTGAAAGCCCTTTGTAAACGATTTTTCGTATGTTGAAATAGAATTGACGTGATGTTTAGATGTGATCTGCCCTGTTGTACCACTGCTTGAAAAGCAAATAGCATCTGGTTTTATTTCACCACAAATAATATTTTTTGTTTTAAAAAACTCAATAGGTAAAAAAGGAATATGTTTAATATGCAAAACAGATTCTGGTTTAATTTTTAAACTATCAACAAATGATTTGTAGACAGAATTGTTGTTGTATTGAAATTGAAAAACAGAAATAGCGAGTTTATTAAATTCAGAATCTGATTTAATTTCAAAAATTTGTGATTCTATGTCAGAAATTTGTTTCAATAGATTAAATTATTTCGTAAATTTATATTGAATTTATGATGAACACATCTTTTTTTAAATATTTATTTGGCTTATCTATTATTTTAATAGTTACTTATTCTTGTATTAAGAAAAAACAATACACAACTGAACCAACTATTGAATATAAAGATTTCGTTCCTTATACTGATGAATCAGCCGATTTGACAATACTATTTAATGATGGGAATGGTGATATTGGCGTTGGTGAAAATGATTCAACCATAAGTTTATATACGACCTATTATTATTACGACACAATCACCCATGTTTATCGAGCATTTCTAAAAACCTCTCCAAATGATACTTTGCGAACTAATTATATTGTTAAGTCGCAATCCGATGCTTATAATGGAAAACCTATTAGTGGTGAAATAAGTGTAAGAATCCAACAATTTAGACACAGCAAAAAAATCAAAAAAGTAAAATATGTGGTTTATTTACTTGATAAAGCTGGAAATAAAAGTAATGTATTAACAACACCAGAATTGAAAGTTCCTTAGATTTTCGAATATTTTTCTCGATTTAATGCCCCAATTTTTTTTATTATTAACAATACAGTAAAAATGGTTGAAATAAATACGCTTTATTTGTTTGTTTAGACCTATTTTATTGCTAAAATTGTCTTTTATTAAAAACTACAATTATGGCAGATATTCATTTATTAGGAATAAAATTTATTGAACAAAATACTCAGGATGGTTTGGAGTTTACTTATAAGCCAGATGTGCCTAAGTTAAAAGTAATCGGTACTATTTTAATAGCTGCTGACGAAGAGGAAGATAATGGTTGTGTTTACTTAACTCAAAAACAATTAAATCAAATATTACTAAATAAGGATGTTGATTTAAAATTAGTAGATGAAACTTGGACTCCTTCTAAACCGCTATCTAAAGATCAAATAAAAAAAATAGGATTAGTAACAATCGACGCAGCATATTTAGGTACTGCTGGAGAAGTAAGATGTTACGAAGCAATAAAAGTTTCTGAATAATAAAGAAAATAAATAAATAAATATCCCTTTCTAATTGAAAGGGATTTTTTTATGGCATTAAATCTAAAAACATTAATAACTAGAGCAATAACAGCAGCAGTGTTTGTAGTTGTATTATTAGCTGGAATATGTTTTAACTATATCACATTTTCTTCATTGTTTTTTGTTGTTTCTATTTGGGGATTAATTGAGTTTTATCGATTGTCAGAAAAACTTGGGGCCAAACCATACAAAACCTTAGGCATAGTTGTAGGTGCATTTATGTTTCTGTATTCTATCTTATCAAATACAAATGCGGTGTTGTTTTTACCGCTAGAAGCCGTTTTTCCGCTAATTTTGGTTTTAATTTTTTTGGTATTTATTGTTGCATTATTTGATAATAAGCCCAATGTCATTTTAAATATCACCTATACATTCACTGGTATTTTATATACCATTGTTCCATTTATGTTATTATTGAACATTACATGTTTGGATAGAGCTTTTACTTTTAATAATGTCACAAACCTTTGGTATAACGATTGCGCTCCTTATAACTTTCATTACGTTTTGGGTATTATTCTTTTAATTTG
>JAYVIS010000118.1:0-15600 GCA_043769975.1 Bacteroidota bacterium | reverse complement strand
CAAATAATATGATCTGCAATACGCGATAATTCCATAATAATAACACGGTGGTATTCGGCACGCTTTGGAATTTTAGCACCCAATAATTTTTCGACTGTCATATACCAACCCATATTATTGATTGGGGAAGAGCAGTAATTTAAGCGATCTGTTAAAGGGGTAATTTGTGCATAAGGGCGGTGTTCGGCTAATTTTTCAAAGGCACGATGAATGTATCCAATAGTTGGCGTAGCTTCTTTGATAATTTCACCATCCATTTTTAATACATTTTGAAAAATACCATGCGTTGCCGGATGTGTTGGCCCAAGGTTCAGAATAGAATATTCTTTTTCTTCAAAAACTTCTTTGTTTATACTTTCTTGTTTACTCATTAGTCAATTAGTTTTTTAACGTCCAAACATGCTATCATTCTTATCTGTTCTTGTTTGATCTTCCAATGGATATTCTTTTCTCATTGGGAAAATATCCATCTCATCCATATTTAAAATACGTTTTAAGTTAGGATGCCCTTTGAATTTAACTCCAAAAAAATCATACGTTTCGCGTTCCATCCAATTTGCTGCAGGCCATAAATCGGTAGCTGTTGCAATTTCAGGTTTATTAATATCAAAAAATGTTTTAACACGAATACGGAAATTCTTTGGCATATTATGTAAGTGATAAATAACACCTAAATGTTTTTCGTCAGCCGTTTGCATGCCACATAAATCAGTTAAGAAATGAAAATTTAATTCTTCATCTTCTTTTAAAAATTTAAGAACATCATGTATTCTATCTTTTTGTATTGTAAAAACGGGATAATCATAAAGTAATTCAGCAGACACAATATCTCCATGAAAATGTACTTTCAATTTTTCGTTTACTTTATTTAATAATTCTTCCATTGTAAGGTTTAGTTTATTCTATTCCGTAACTGTTTAACATTTTTTTATACTCTTCTGATTCTCTTCTTCTAAAAGATTCGTTTTGAGCCATTTCTTGAATTTTTAATACACCTTCTAATATTTGTTCAGGACGTGGAGGGCAACCTGGCACGTAAACATCAACTGGAATAATTTTATCAATACCTTGTAAAACACTGTAAGTATCAAAAATACCACCGCTACTTGCACAAGCACCAACAGATAAAACCCAACGAGGCTCAGCCATTTGTTCGTAAACCTGACGTAAAATTGGTCCCATTTTTTTAGAAATAGTTCCCATAACCATAAGCATATCAGCTTGGCGAGGCGAAAAACTTAAACGCTCTGAACCAAAACGACCTAAATCATAATGACTAGCCATTGTTGCCATAAACTCAATACCACAACAAGATGTTGCAAATGGTAAAGGCCATAATGAATTTTTACGAGCCATTCCAACTACGTCTTCTAACTTTGTTGCAAAAAAACCTGGACCTTCCAGTCCATCAGGACTTTTAGCGATTTCTACTTTGGTACGTTTTGTAATTTCCTTCATACTTCGTATAGTTTTAAGTTTTAAATGTTTAGTTCTTAATAAAGTTAAAATCTAAACTATGTTCTGGTATTTAAAATCTTTCTAATTTATTTTGTTTTTTTTTATTAAAAACTAATAACTCAACATTAATAATTCTTTTACTCTTCCCAGTTTAATGCTTTTTTGGACAACATGTAATAGAATCCAATCAGTAATAAAACGATAAAAGAAAATACCTCAATAACACCTGTCATTCCTAATTCTTTAAAATTAACTGCCCATGGATACATGAAAATAACCTCAATATCAAATAGGACAAATAAAATAGCAACTAAAAAATATTTAATAGCGAACGGTAAACGAGCGTTTCCCTGAGCCTCAATACCGCATTCAAAAGAATCTAATTTAATTTTTGTTTTACGTTTTGGACCTAACCAATGGGATGCTATCATGGTTGTAATAACAAAGCCAAGTGCAACAAGAAACATTAAAACAATTGGTAAATAATCTAAGGGTGTTGGTGTAGATTGCATAGTCTATTCTTAAATATTGAATGGTAAGATTAACTATTTAAAACCAAAACATCAAATATTCCGTCTATTTTTTTTAAGCTTAGATTGTTCAAAAATAAAGGGCGTTTATTTCCTCGTTTTTCGCCATTCCATTTAAACAATAAACTCTTCATAATTAAAATTATCACTCAAAATAGAGGGTAAAAGGAAGCTTACTTTTAACCTATGGAATTTGATTATTTTAGTTGGATTATATTACCCTTACTTATTTTTTTAGCACGCTTGGGCGATGTTACCATGGCTACGCTGAGGCATATTTTTATATCGAAAGGCTTTAAAAAAATAGTTCCCATTTTAGGTTTTTTTGAAGTTTTAATTTGGTTAATCGCTATGCGTCAGGTATTTAGTCATTTAGATAACATAGCTTGCTTTATTGCTTGGGCACTTGGATTTAGCGCAGGAACCTATTTAGGAATGCTGATAGATGAAAAACTAGCCATTGGCACACAAATTATACGAGTGATTACTGGTGATAACATTACTGAACTGATTGCGGCTCTTAAAACTAAAAATCAAGGGATTACAATCGTAGATGGCCAAGGTGCCATTGGCCCAGTTAAGCTCATTTTCACCATTGTGAAACGCGCCGATAAATTTGAGATTATTGAATTAATTCACCAACATGCGCCAAAAGCATTTTATACCATTGAAGATGTAAAAAGCCTTGAATATGGAGTTTTTTCTAACAATAAAAATACTTCAGCAATTGCGCGCTTATTTTCGATGAATAGTAACTCGAAGTGACTTTTTATCTTCTTTCTGGTAATTTGAAGTGTTAAGCCTGATAATTAATTTTTTTGGAGCTTCTTCCTGATTTCGGTTGCAATCTTTATTATTTTGTAAGTGTTAATTTTTCTTTTTTTGGAGCTGATTCCTGTTTTCCGCTACAATCTTTATTATTTTGTAAGTATTAATTTATTTTTTTTGGAGCTTCTTCCTGCTTTCCGTTGCAATCTTTATTATTTTGTTAGTGCTTTTTTTTTTGGAGCTACTTCCTGCTTTCCGCTGCAATCTTTATTATTTTTGAAGGAAAAAATAATAAAGGATTTCCACTACAATCAGGGCTAGGGAATATAAATTAAATGCCCTTAACCAAATCTTGGCATTTAATAGCCGAAGCTTTGCAAATGCATCATGGGAGCGGGTTATGATTATTTTGATTTGCTTGTATTACAATAATCTAAAAAATAATCTATGTCTTGAGGGTCATAATCTTGCCATAAATCTTTATTTTCCAAAATCATACTCTTTAACTTTATCAAAATTTCTTTATACTTATTTTCTTTTTTTTCACATTCATTTTCAAACTTTAAAATTAATGTTATATAATCCTTTACTATTATTGTTTCGTTATCAATTTTATTTAGGGCATCAAGAAATCCATTAAATTTACTTGTTTTATTATGATCAATATTATTTAAAATGTACATTTTAAAATCAAATATCCTTTTGTTACTAGTGTTAAAAGTTATTAACTCTAAAAATTCTTTTCTTTCAAAATACACCTTATCATCTTTTGTAGAATCAACTTTGAGATAATTAATAAAAACAATTCCTCTAATATCATTTAGATAGTCTTTGATTTGTATTATTGAAAATTCACGTAAAATAGGTACTCTATCTGGACTATAAAAATCCTCAAAAGGAGTTTCCATTTTGATCGTTAAGATTGAATCTTTTATTAAAACCTTTGAAAGATAATAATTACGACTTAAAATAGTGTCTATTTCTTTTACTTTTAAATTATTATCTGTTTTTGTTGAGACTATATTATTTTGAATAACAGTATTATTATGTGAGTCTGAACAAGAAACTACTAAAACAAATAACAGAAAAATATATTGTGTGTGTTTCATAAATTATTTCATTTTAAAAGATTTGACAAAATTCGTTAATACATTTTGTGATGTATCCACTCCATTCCATTTGTAATGCTACGGAATTTTAATTTAATAGTTTAACAGCTCAGCGTTAATTTCAATTTTTTTGGAGCTTCTTCCTGCTTTACCTTGTAATCTTTATTATTCGAGACTAAGGAATAAAAAAAAGACTCATCGGTTTCCAGATGAGTCTTTTTAATATAATTAATTTTTAAATTTTATTTTGGTTGAATTGCTTCTAATGTGATGTCAATTTTTACATCTTCACCTAAACCACCACCTTCACCAATTCCAAATTGAGTGCGGTTAATAATTGTTTCACCATCAAAACCAATAACGTTTGCAGGCATTTCTTTTCCTGTTGACCAGTCAGAACCATCTTTTGTTCCAACGTAATTAAAGTTTAAATCAACATCTTTAGTAACTCCTTTTATCGTTAATTTACCTTTAGCAGTGTATGCGTATTTTCCACCTTCATTTTTAACTATTTCAGAAGATTCGAAAGTAGCTTTAGCATGTTTTGCAACATCAAAAAACTCAGGTTTGTTTTTTAAATGATCATCACGCATATTACTTTGAGTGTTGATAGATTTCATATCTAATCTAATATAGATTTTAGAACCTGCAGCATTATCTAAATTTACATAACCACTATCAACATTAATACTTCCTTTTGTATTACTGATAATGTGCTTAATGCTAAATGAAACAGATGAATGTGCACCGTCAACCATATAATTACCTTTTACTTCAGCAATATCTTTCATGTTAGCAGCCATTGTGCTATCACATTGTGCTTTACTTGAGCAAATAGTTTCAACACCATTAATGTTACATTTAAATACTTCTTCAGTCATCATGTCTTTTGAGCAACATGCTTTAGAACTTGAACCGCCAATACCAACAATATATGGAGCAATAACTAAAGAAACGATTGACATTAATTTAATTAAAATATTCATTGAAGGACCTGAAGTATCTTTGAACGGATCTCCAACAGTATCACCAGTTACAGACGCTTTATGAGGTTCTGATTTTTTGTAGAACATTTCACCGTTAATTAAAACACCTTTTTCGAATGATTTTTTAGCGTTATCCCAAGCACCACCAGCGTTAGATTGAAAAATACCCATTAACACACCAGATACAGTAACACCAGCTAAAACACCACCTAATACTTCTGGTCCGAATACGAAACCTACAAGAATTGGAGTAATTAAAGCAATAGCACCTGGCAACATCATTTCGCGAATAGAAGCTTTAGTAGAAATAGCGACACATTTATCATATTCAGGTTTTGCAGTGTATTCCATAATTCCTGGAATTTCACGAAACTGACGACGAACTTCTTGAACCATGTCCATTGCAGCTTTACCAACTGCTTGTATACATAATGCAGAGAAAATAAAAGGAATCATACCACCAACAAATAAACCAGCTAAAACCGGAGCTTTGTAAATGTCAATTGCATCAATGCCTGCAATACCAACAAAGGCAGCAAATAATGCTAATGATGTTAAAGCAGCAGAAGCAATAGCAAATCCTTTTCCTGTAGCAGCAGTAGTGTTACCAACAGCATCTAAATTATCAGTACGCTCACGAACTTCAGGAGGTAATTGACTCATTTCAGCAATACCGCCAGCGTTATCAGCTATTGGTCCGAAAGCATCAATTGCTAATTGCATAGCCGTTGTTGCCATCATACCTGCAGCAGCAATAGCTACACCATATAAACCAGCGCAGTAATATGAACCCATAATACCAGCAGCTAAAGTTAAAATAGGAATAACTGTTGATTTCATACCAACTGCTAAACCACCAATAATGTTAGTAGCATGACCTGTAGAAGATTGTTGAATGATAGACATAACTGGAGGTTTACCCATTGCTGTGTAATACTCCGTTACAATACTCATAACAGCACCAACGACAGTTCCAACTAAAATAGCACCAAATACACCCATTTTAGTAAACTCTACACCACGTAAAGAAATTATGCCTTCAGGCAACATATACATAACGATAAAATAAGAAGCAATAACGGTTAAAGCCATTGAAGCCCAGTTACCCATATTTAAAGCCATTTGAACATTTGATTTGTCATCTTTAATACGAACAAACCAAGTACCAACGATAGAGAATAAAATACCTAAACCACAAATTACCATTGGTAATAAAACTGGAGAGAATCCATTAAAACCATCCGTATAAATTCCGTTTACTTTTTCAATAACGATTTCTTGTCCTAATACCATTGTAGCTAAAATAGTAGCTACATAAGAACCAAATAAATCAGCACCCATACCAGCTACGTCACCAACGTTATCACCAACATTATCTGCAATTGTTGCAGGATTACGAACATCATCTTCAGGAATACCAGCTTCAACTTTACCAACTAAATCAGCACCAACATCGGCAGCTTTAGTATAAATACCACCACCAACACGAGCAAACAAAGCGATAGACTCAGCTCCTAATGAGAAACCAGTTAAAACTTCGATAGCTGTTTTCATTTCGTTGCTATTTACTTCAACAACATGAAACATTTTTAAGAATACGATGAATAAACCACCTAAACCAAAAACTGCTAAACCAGCAACACCTAAGCCCATTACTGTACCACCAGTAAAAGAAACTCTTAATGCTTGTTTTAAACTTGTACGAGCTGCTTGAGTTGTACGAACGTTAGCTTTAGTAGCTACTTTCATACCTATATATCCTGCCGTAGCAGAAAATACAGCTCCGATAATAAATGCTATTGCAATGATCCAGCTACCATGAATTTCTTTCCCATTAATTTCATGAATAGTTCCTGAATATGCTAATAATGCTGCAGCAAAAACAACAAAAATACTTAACACCTTCCATTCAGCTTTTAAGAAAGCCATAGCGCCATCAGCAATGTAACCTGCTAATTCTTGCATTGTTTTGTCGCCAGCATCTTGCTTGCTAACCCAGGCAGATTTTACTGCCATTACTATTAATCCTACAATACCTAATGCAGGTACTAAATAAATTACTGATTCGTTCATATTATATTTTATAAATAAGGGTTGCAAAAATAAGGAATTATCTGTAAAATAAAAATAATTAAAGTATTGATTTTCATTCATTTAGAAAAATAAAGAATTTGGATCTTAGTTTAACTCCACTGTTATTTAGTTTAGCCTATTTTTTTAGGGTATCTTTATAAGGTAATGAAAGCTCTTTTTATCATAGTATTTATCTTTTTATCTTTTATAGGTAAAAGTAATGTCCAATTTGAAAATCCGAAAGACAGTATTAATGCCGATAGCTTAATATTATTTAGCAAACAGTTTTTAGGAACCCATTACCATCATGGCAGTTGTACTGCAAAGTCAGGGTTTGATTGTTCGGGATTTGTATATTTTGTATTCGATCATTTTAAAATAAAAGTACCACGTTCATCTATAGATTACCTAAATTATGGAGAAATAATTGATATAAATTCATGTAAAACTGGCGACATTATAGTGTTTACAGGAACAAATGCTGAAAATAGAAAGCCTGGACATGTAGGAATAGTTGTTTCCAAACTTGGAGAAGAAATGCAGTTTATACATAGCTCATCAAATACAAAACATGGTGGTGTAAAATTATCAACCTTTAAAGAATCACCTTATTACAAAGTACGTTTTCTCAAAATAATACGTGTTACAAAAGTTTATTAAATTAGGGTTACTGATTATTAAATGAAAATAAAATTGATAATTTTAAATACACAATGCACCTGACCCCTCAAATAATAAAGATATATAGCCAATAAAATAAACACCATTGCATGAAAACAATATTTTTAATTGTATCATTAACGCTATCGTACTCATTTTATAGCCAAATCAATCTTGATTTAGAAGAAGACATTACAATTAATTGGACACCAAGCGATATAAAAAAACTCAACGTTGCTGACAATTATTTTAGTAATGAAGAATATCTTTTTGCAAGACCAATTTATGATAGTTTATATAAAAAACATAAAACTAACGAATACATTAGTTACTTATTAGGAACATGCAGTATTTACGACTCTCGACACCAAGTCAATTCAGAATCATTAATTAAAACAGCAACTGCATTAAAGTCAAAACTTAGAGATTATGATTATTATTTAGGAAAAGCCTATTTAGTAAATGACAAGTTTGCTGAAGCAATTGAACAGTTTGAAAAGTATAAATTTAATTCACTTTCAAAAGAAAAAAAAGCAGATGTCGATCATCAAATATCGATTTGCAAAAGCGCCATTTCATTATATAATAAATCAGCAGTAACTAAAATAACAAATATAGGTGCGCCAATTAATAGTTCTGGCTCTGAATACACGCCAGTATTATCCTCAAATGAAAGCTTTATGGTATTTACTTACCGAGGAGAACGCTCTTTAGGAGGAAAACAAAAGTCTCCAAATGTGCCCGATGAAAAAAACGGTATTTATTTTGAAGATGTGATGATTTCTTATAAAGATGAAAAAAATAATTGGACAGAACCAAAACCAATCAGCACAATCAACACAACCGGACATGATGCAGTAGTTTATATTTCTAGAGACGGACAAAAATTATTTATTTATAGAAATATTGGTATTGGAAGTGGTGATATTTTTATGAGCAAATTAGAAGGGTTGAATTGGAGTGTGCCAGAAAAAATTAAAGGAATAAATTCAAATTTCTGGGAGGGCAGCATTTGCCTTTCACCAGATGAAAAAACACTTTATTTTTCGTCAGAACGCCCAGGTGGAAAAGGTAAAAGAGATATTTATTCTGCTCAACTTTTAGCTGATGGCAGTTGGGGAAATGTAAAAAACTTAGGGCCAGAAATAAATACTGAATACGATGAAGATTCACCATTTATGCATTCTGATGGTAAAACATTGTTTTTTTCTTCTACTGGCCATAACACCATGGGAGGTTATGATATTTTTAAAAGTGAATTAAAACAAGGGAAATGGACAACTCCTTATAATGTTGGCAAACCTGTCAATTCATCTGAAGATGATAAATATTACGTAGTATCAAATGATGGAGAAAGAGGGTATTATTCTTCTGAAAAAAAAACTGGCTTAGGCGAACAAGATATTTATATAGTTGAGCCAGGCTTATTTGGAAAACCAACTGCACTTGTGATGGTACTTGGAATGGTTACATACAGTGATACACCAATCAGTGCAAAAATTAACGTACGATCAAAATTAAATAAAAAAGATTTTTCAGGAGTGTTTTATTCAAATTCTATTACGGGTAAATATCTTGTAAATCTTCCAGCGGGAAACGAGTATGAAATTATATATCATTATAAAAATGTAACAATAACTAAATCAATTTCAACTGCAAAAATAGATTCATTCGCCAAAATAGAAATTGACGTGGATTTACTTTCGGAATTAAACAATTTAATTACCGATTCTTTAGCCGATAAAGCAGACGACTTTTCAAATTTAGGATTATCATATGATCAATTATTAACTAAATATGGAAACACGGTTATTGAAGATCTCTTTTATTACATCCAAATTGGAGCCTTTAAAATTCCTGAAAACTTCAATTACTCTAAACTTATAGGTTTACCAAAAGTGGAACGGAAAATTTTTTCAGACAATATTACCCGATTTATTTTAGGGAAATACAAAACTTTAAATGAGGCAGAAAATATGCTTTTAAAAGCAAAAAAGAATGGAACTAATGATGCCTTTATCATTACAATATATAAAGGTGAAAAATATTATTTCACAGAGTTAATCAATCAAAATATTTTGAAATAAATAAGAGTAACTTGTTTTTTAAATTCAAAAATCAAAATAAGATTTCGTATTCTTAAAATCTTATTTATCTTTACGCCGATCTTTTAGGGGTGCCTTATTCAATTTTGTTTACGGCTGAGATTATACCCAATATTTATTTGACAAAGCGTTAAATAAATATGCACCTGATCAGGGTAATGCCTGCGTAGGGAAACAGTTAATTAAAAGTTTTGCATCCCCTTGCAAAATGATTTTTAACAATAAAAAAAACAAGAATGAACACATTCAAGAAAACATTTGCGCTCACCCTTATTTTGGGAAGCAGCCAAATTGCAAAATCTCAATTTAATTTGAGTGGAGTACTAACTTCTAAAGAGCAAAAGCCAATTCCGTTTGGTATTGTTAATTTAAAAAACACTTACTTAACAACTCAAGCCAATGCAAATGGAGAGTATGCATTTACTAATTTAAAGCCAGGTAGTTATGTTGTAGTTACAAATTGTTTTGGGTTTATACCAAAAACAGATTCAGTTTTAATTACAGAAAATCTAAAATTAAACATTCAATTGAATGATGATAATTTAAACCTTGATGAAGTGGTTGTGAGTAGCACACGAATGAACGCCAATTCTGTTTTTGCTCACAATAATTTAACGAGCGAAGATATTAAAAAGCAAAACATCGGTCAGGATTTACCTTATGCATTAAATTCAATTCCATCAGTAGTAATTAATTCGGATGCCGGAAATGGAGTTGGTTACACAGGCATCAGAATAAGAGGAACTGATGGAACGCGTATCAATGTAACTATAAATGGCGTGCCAGTAAATGATGCTGAAAGTCAAGGAACTTATTTTGTTGACATGCCTGATTTATTATCATCAACCAATAATATACAAGTACAACGCGGAGTTGGAACTTCGGTAAATGGTGCAGGAGCATTTGGTGCAAGTATTAATATGCAAACAAATACACTTAATGAAAAACCCTATGCACAAGTTAATAATTCGTTTGGTTCGTTTAATACCATTAAAAACACGGTAATGGCTGGAACAGGATTAATTAATAATCATTTTACATTTGATGCAAGAGCATCTCGTATTAATAGTGATGGTTATATTGACAGAGCTTTTTCAAAAATGAATTCTTATTATTTTTCTGCAGGATATTATGGCAAAAAAACAGTATTAAAAGCTATCGCGTTTAGTGGTAACGAAAAAACATACCAAGCTTGGTATTATGTAGATCAAGACAGTTTGAAAAAAGGTAATAGAACGGATAATCCTGCAGGAATGTATGTGGATGCAAATGGAAACGTGAAATATTATAATAATGAAACTGATAATTACAAACAAGATAATTACCAATTGCATTTAATACATTCTTTCGGAAATAAACTAACTGCAAACATAACAGGACATTATACTAAAGGAAAAGGGTATTATGAGCAATTTAAACAAGGAGAATTGCTTAGTAAATATAAAATGCCTGATGTAATTACAGCATATGATACCATTACCAATTCAGATATTATTAGAAGACGTTGGTTAGATAATGATTTTATGGGTGCTATTGCAAATTTAGATTATAAGCTAAGTTCAAAACTAAATTTCATTTTAGGAGGAGGCTACAATACCTATTACGGCAAGCATTATGGAGAAGTTGTTTGGGCTCAATTTAGTAATCCAAATGATTTTAAGCCACGTTATTATGACGATAAAGCAACTAAAAAAGATGGTAATATTTATTTAAAAACTTATTTTAAACCAACTACAAAACTAAACGTGTTTTTAGATTTACAAATGCGAAATGTAAGTTATGATTTTATGGGATTTGATACATCACTTGTAAACGCACAACCACTAAATGCGAGCTATACGTTTTATAATCCAAAGGCTGGAATAAATTACTTACTCGCAAAAAACACAACTGTGTATGCAAGTTTTGGTATGGCCAATAAAGAACCAAACAGAGATGATTTTGTTCAATCAAGTACAAAAAGTCGTCCGAAAAGCGAACAATTAATGGATTTAGAATTTGGCGCAACGCAACGCTTCAAAAATTGTTACATCGCAGTTAATATGTTTGATATGGAATATAAAAATCAATTAGTATTAAACGGAAAAATAAACGACGTTGGATCTTATAACCGTGTGAATGTTGATGTTAGTTACCGTCGTGGTGCTGAAGTTGAACTAAATGCAAACATTACAAAGTATTTTACGTTTAACGGAAATATAACTTTATCTCAAAATAAAATTAAAAACTTTAATGAGTTTATTGATAGTAGCGATGTAAATTACACCATTTACACTCAATACAAAAAAGTGTATAAGGAAACTGATATTGCTTTTTCACCAAATGTAATTGCAGCTGCAAATTTTATATTTAAACCAATTAAAAATTTAGAGATTTCTATTTTAAATAAATATGTTGGTCAGCAATTTTTAGACAATACATCAAATAGTAACAGAGCAATTAACCCTTATTTTGTTACTGACCTCAGAGTAAATTATACAATTTACACTAAGCTAATTAAAGAAATAAATTTAATGGCGATGATCTATAATATCTCAAATACACGTTACGAAACTAACGGTTATACTTATAGTTATTACGAAGGAGATAAACTATTCACTAAAAACTTTTTGGCACCATCAGCACCAACACACGTAATGATTGGATTGAATTTTAAATTCTAGCAATTAAGAGATAAAAAAAGGGAGCATTCTAAATTAGAATGCTCCTTTTTTTATTCCGAAAAATAAGAGAAATTATTTAACCACTACAATTTTTTTAACTGTAATATTTTTACCAGAAGAAATTTTAACAAAATAATTTCCATTTTGTAAATCTGATAAGTTTAATTTAATTTTAGATTCATTAGTTGAATGGCTTGTTAAAATAACATTTCCTAAAACATCCATTAATTCGATTTTTGAAACCTCCGTAACATTTTTGTTTTCGATGTATAAAACACCATCATTACTTGGAACAGGATAAACACTAAAGTTAGAATTTAAATCAAAATTTACTGAGCCAATCCCTGTAGAAATAGATGCAATACCATTAATAATAACTGTATCTATTCTGAAAGTTCCTGGGGCAGCTTCAGCATTATAAATATATAATCTAAAATTATAAGGTGTTGTTTGGTTTGTGAAATTAGCTCCTGAAAGTGAAATTTTTGAACCTTTTTGCTGAGTATTTGTAGTATAAGAATCTACAGCCCACATAAAAACATTTCCAGGTTGCACAACTAAATTAGTATTTGACAAAACACTAGCTGGCAAGTTAGCAACAAATCCATCCTTATTGCTTCTCCATGCAAAGGTACGAGGACCAGTACTTGAACGCAACATATTAAATGTAATTTCGGTTAAAGTAATACTCATTCCAACAGTTGGAGAAATACTTATATCATAATATTTTGCAGGATTTAAAGTGCCTGTCATTGACGAATAAACATCATTTCCATTTGTAGCGCCCGTTTCCCATCCTGAAAATGCAAATACTCCACTAGCAGCAACTCCAGTTGGTGTGCCAACTGCGGTAAATGAGCCTGAAGTTATGCCAGTTGCTGTTGGAGTTGGAGTTGGGTCCAAAGTTCCTGTGTTTACAACCGAGCTTGTAACAACTGATGAAAATGGATACATTAAAGAAAAGGATTGAGCATTTCCCGCAATTGCAGAAAGCATAAAAGTGATTGAAAGTAATTTTTTTATCATAATTTTAGTTTTATTTTTAGATAAATTTAGAAAAAAATATAGACTTTTACGTTATGAAATCATTAAACCTTATTCTTTTCTTTTCAATATTTTGCATGAAAACTTTTTCACAATCTGAAGAAGGTCTAGTAAAGTGGTTATCTCTTAAAGAAGCGCAAGAACTTAATAAAAAACAACCAAAACCATTTTTAATTGATATTTACACAGATTGGTGCGGATGGTGCAAACATATGATGAAAACAACCTATTCAAATCCAAACACTGCCAATTACATAAATGCCTTTTATTATCCTGTTAAATTCAATGCTGAAACAAAAGATACAATTTCTTATAATGGTAAAATTTATATGCCAACATCAAAAGAACCAAAAACCCCTCATCAATTGGCAATTAAATTTTTAGGCAATAGTTTAAGTTACCCATCAACTATTTTTGTTTCCAATAATTACGAGTATAATTTACTTTCGCAAGGCTATTTAGAGGACAAAAAAATTGAACCCCTTTTGGTATATGTTGTAGAAAATATTTTTAAAACAACTCCTTATGAGAAATTTTCCGAACAATTTAATCATACATTTTATGATACAACATTCGTCAAAAAACGAATAAAGACCTATTCATATTTAGAAATAGAAAAGCTACAAAAAAAGAAACCGAAAAAAGTATTAATAAATATTTATGCAAGTTTTTGCAATTCCTGCAAAGTACAAAATGCAACAACCCTCACAGATACAAGCATTGCTAACTATTTAAATAAGTATTTCTATGTCATGAATTTCGATGCTGAAAGCAATGATACCCTCATATTTAACAATGAAAAATGCTTTAAAACCCTTATAAATGGATATCCATTAAATACATTTGCTATCAAAGTTAGTAACAATCGTTTACAATTTCCAACTATAGCCGTATTAGATGAAAAACTAAAACATATTGATGCTTTAAATTCATTTGTAAGTCCAGAAACACTCAAGCCAATCCTTAAATTTTATGCTGAGGATAAGTTTAAAACAATGAATTGGCAGGAATATTTGAATTCATCAACTAATTCCAAAAAATAATCTTACCGCTCATCCAAATTTTCTGTTTTGACAATTAATTGTCAGTATTTTTAAGAATAAAATTAAAAAACAAGTTTTAGTACCATGAAAAATCATTTATTAAGTTTTATCATTTTTATCATTTTTTCAAATTATTGTTACTCGCAAATGCCTGGCGGTATGGGGAATATGAAAGGAATGAAAGACCCGAAATTAGGTCGAGTTTACGGTAAAATTCTTGATAATGCTACTGGCTTACCTGTTGAATATGCTTCCGTTCAAGTATTATGGTATAGCAAAGACAGTTTATTAGGAGGATCTTTAGTGAAGCCAAATGGTGATTTTGCAGTTGATGGGCTTCCGTCATTTGGGCAAATACGTGTAAAAGTTCAATTTATTGGATATAAAGATTACATTCAAAAAGTGTATTTATCACCACCGGATAAAGTTGATCAGGACCTTGGTAATATTAAATTGATGGTTGACGAAACATTAACAAAAGAAGTTGAAATTACAGCCGAAAAAAGCACTGTTACTTTAGGAATAGATAGAAGAGTTTATAATGTTGAAAAAGATATATCAGTTAAAGGAGGAACAGCTGCTGATGTGATGAAAAATGTTCCGGGAGTAACTGTAGATGCAGACGGAAATGCCCAATTACGTAATCAGGCACCAACTATTTTTGTAGATGGCAGACCAACCATGTTGACTTTACAACAAATTCCGGCAGATCAGATTGAACGCGTTGAAATTATTACAAATCCATCAGTAAAGTTTGATGCAAGTGCTACGGGTGGTATTTTAAACATCATCATGAAACGTAATTCAAAACCAGGATATAATGGAATGGTTATGGCTTATTTAGGAACAGGAGATAGATATGGTGGTGTGGCTAATTTAAATTTAAAAGGTGGCCCTTGGAATGTTTCATTAATGTATAGTTATAATCAAGGAATTAACAACAATAATGGTTATACAAATCGTAAACAATTAGATACCGTGACAGGAAATCCCTTAGGATATTTTAATCAAAATAATATTGCTAGACAGTTTAATCGTTTCAATTTTGGGAAAATTGGTATAGATTATAATATTAATAATAGAAATACAATTACAATATCCGAAATGGTAATGTCTGGTGAATTTAAAACTTATGATAAACAAAACTACTCGCTTTCAGAC
>JAYVIS010000117.1:0-2312 GCA_043769975.1 Bacteroidota bacterium | reverse complement strand
CAAACTCGGACTTGTTAACAATACTAAACACTATATATTTAATAACTTATTTAATAACATGAAGGAAAAGACAGCGGAAACCGTGTGGAAGAATTGCCTAAGAGTAATTCAGGATAATGTAAGCCCTCAAAATTTTGCAACTTGGTTTGAACCAATTAAAGCAATAAAAATTCAAGATAATGTATTAAATATCCAAGTACCTTCACAATTTTTTTACGAATGGCTAGAAGAACATTACATTACAATTATTAAAAAAGTAATTCGTAAGGAATTAGGTGCAGAAGGAAGAATTGAATACAGTATCGTTATGGATAACGGAACTGGGAAATCTGAAAAAGCAGTGATGCTTAAAGTACCAAACATTAATACCAATTTAAGAAACAATCCAGTTTCGATGCCTATTGACATCAGTACTGGTGCTATTAGAAATCCATTTATTATCCCAGGTCTTAAAAAAGTATCTGTTGAATCTCAATTAAACCCAAACTACTGCTTTGATAATTTTGTAGAAGGCGACTGTAACCGTTTAGCTCGTTCTGCTGGTTATGCAGTTTCTCAAAAACCAGGTGGTACTGCTTTTAACCCATTATTATTATATGGTGGTGTTGGCTTAGGTAAAACTCACTTAGCACAAGCTATTGGTATTGATATTAAAAAGAACTTTCCAAACAAAACAGTTCTTTACGTTCAATCAGAGAAATTCATTGCTCAATTTATTGATTCAATTAAAAACAATAATCAAAACGATTTCGTTCATTTTTACCAAATGATTGACACGTTAATTATTGATGATATTCAATACTTAGCAGGAAAAGAAAAAACACAAGATGTGTTCTTCCATATTTTTAATCACTTACACCAATTAGGAAAACAAATCATCTTAACGGCTGATAGAGCTCCAGTTGAAATGCAAGGAATTGAACAACGTTTATTATCTCGTTTCAAATGGGGATTAAGTGCTGATTTACAAACTCCAGGTTTAGAAACTCGTATTGCTATTTTAGAGAAAAAAGTATATAACGAAGGAATTCAATTACCTAAAGAAGTTTGCGAATATTTAGCATATAGTATTACTTCAAACGTACGTGAATTAGAAGGTGCATTAATTTCATTATTAGCACAATCATCTTTAAACAAAAAAGTAATTACTTTAGAATTAGCTAAGCAAATGATTGACAAATTTGTTAAATCAACTGCTCGTGAGGTTTCAATTGATTATATCCAAAAAGTGGTTTGCGATTATTTTGATTTAAATATTGATTTAATGAAATCTAAAACTCGTAAACGTGAAGTGGTTCAAGCTCGTCAAATTGCTATGTATTTTGCAAAATGTATGACTAAATCATCTTTAGCTACAATTGGTATGCACTGCGGTGGTAAAGATCACGCTACTGTATTACATGCTTGCCGTACGGTAAACAACTTAATGGATACCGACAAACGTTTTAAAGCATATATCGAAGAATTAGATAAAAAAATTAGTATTAACAACTAATTACATTCATAAACTATAAAAAATCCCTCCGCCAACTGTCGGAGGGATTTTTTTTTACTACCAATGCTTTCACCAACTCAAATATCCTTACTATTCCCCATTTCTGGGGCTGTATGTGGCGCTTTACTTTGGATAAATTTTTTCAAAAAAATAGATATTTTAGAACCAGAACGTTTAATTGATGTTATCATTGCTTTCTGTATTGGTTATTTAACGCCCACCATTGCGCTATGGACATATCATGGTTTAGATATTGTAGGATTTAATTTTAATGGAGGTTTGTTTAATGATTTAGTGTATTCTGTATTTGGAGTTGGTTTAACAGAGGAAATATCAAAGTTAGTAGGTGTAATTTTAGCTTTCATTATTCTTAAAAAAAGAATAAATGAACCTATTGATTATTTGATTTTTGGAGGCATGGTAGCCTTGGGATTTTCGATCAGAGAAAATTTTATTTATTATTCAAATTATGGGTCATTAGTAATCACTGGCAGAACGCTTATTTCATGCTTGGTTCATATTATCAATACTAGTATTTGTGTTTATGGTATGTATCGATTTAAATTATTTCAAAAAGGAAATCGTTATATAAATTCAATCATTGGAATAGCTATCGCCATTGCATCACACGGACTTTTTGATTTTTTTTTAACGCACCAAATTATTGGAATTTTTACACCCTTTTTAGCAACTATTGTGTATTTAATTGGAATTAATTTTTGGATTTTGATGTTTAATAATACCATAAATTATTCGCCATTTTTTAATTATACGAAATTATTTTCGACAACTAAATTGTATCAAACTATTTTAATAT
>JAYVIS010000116.1:0-5360 GCA_043769975.1 Bacteroidota bacterium | reverse complement strand
CTATTAACGCATTTGCTATTCTTTTAAATTTTATTGATTTTGTTTATTTTCCATATATACAAAAACGCACAACGTATGATGTGACTCATTTAATTTTTGGTGGGCAAACAGATTTCATCAAACTTTTACCGTATTTTTTATTAGATAACTGGTTGCTTATAATTATATATTTTGTCCTAATTTTCGGATTAATAAAATCATATAAATGGATTGAAAAAAACAAACAATTCAAACTCAAAAATTTCAATATTAAATCATCCTTATTAAATACCTTTCTGTTTTTATTAGTGTCAGGATTTACAGTTTTAGGTATTAGAGGTGGATTGCAAAAAATTCCAATTGTATTATTAGATGCCGCTCTGTATACAAGTCAAAAGTATATTCCTATAGTTATTAATACACCCTTTTCGCTCATAAAATCTGCGGAATTAAATCAAATTAAACATCTAGATTTTTACAAAAAAAATGAATTGACCCAATATAGTACTCAGATTATTCCTGCTGATACGAGTAAATTTAAAAACTTAAATGTCTGTATTATTATTTTAGAAAGTTTTTCAAAAGAATTTACTGCTTCAGGAAATAGAAAAAGTTATACTCCTTTCTTAGATAGCTTAATCTCTGTTTCTACTTATTATAATAATGCATTTTCTAATGGAAAATCCTCGATTAATGGTATCCCTTCAATTATTTCATCTATGCCAACATATATGGATGACCCCTATCTTAATTCTACTTATGCCAATAATACCTTAAATGCCTTACCAAAATTATTAAAAACGAAAGGATACCATACTTCATTTTTTCACGGAGCTACCAATGGATCAATGAATTTCAATTCGTATGCAAAATCTGCAGGTTACGATTTGTATTATGGTAGAACAGAATATAACAATGAAGAGGATTATGATGGACAATGGGGTATTTGGGACGAGCCATTTTTAATAAATATGACAAAAGAAATATCGAAAATTAAAGAACCTTTTTTCACTACAGTATTTACGCTTTCGTCTCACAATCCATATAAAGTTCCTAAAAAATATATAGGAAAATTTCCAAAAGGCACATTACAAATTCATGAATCAGTTGGATATGCAGATTACAGCTTAAAACAATTTTTTAATCAGGCTAAAAAAATGCCATGGTATAATAATACACTTTTTGTTTTAAGTGCTGATCATACAGCGGTTTCAGAAGATGCATTTTATGCTAATTCAATTGGACAGTATGCAATTCCTATTTTATTTTATTTCCCAGGTCAAAAACCAGAAATAATAAATAAAACAGTTCAGCAAATAGATATTATGCCAACTATTTTAGATATCCTAAATTACGACCAGCCTTATTATGCATTTGGTAAAAGCATGGTATCAAAAGTTAACACTCCAGTCGTATATTATAATTATCCTAATTTTCAAATTATCAATGACAGTATGATGTATATTATCAGTAATTATAAATTAACAGAAGCCTATAAATATAAAACGGATAGTTTGATGACAAAATCATTAAAAAACAGTTATCCCAAACAAGAAGAAATTACCACAAAATATATTAAAGCTTTACTACAAAATTACAACAATGACGTTTTAGATAACAAAACGTTTTTTGAAAAATAAAATTAAAATGGAACATTACGATATAATAGTAATTGGCGGAGGACCCAGTGGTTACGCAGGAGCAATGAGAGCCTTGGACTTTAAGAAAAAAATATTACTCATTGAAAAAAACAGATTAGGAGGAGCTGGGATTTATGATGGCGTGCTAACATCAAAAACGTTATGGGAATATTCTCAGAAAATTTCTTCAGTAAGAGAACTCATTCCAAACTTTGAAGTAAATTATGATGATATTGTAAAAACTCTTAAAGAATCAGTATTTGAACGCAAAACACAAATGACCGTTCACTTACAATTGTTACAAAAACAAACTAACAATTTGTTGAGTTATGAAAAAGGATTAGCCTCATTTATTGATAAGCACACTGTTTCTATAAAAAAAGATGATGGTTCTATAAAAATTGTAACTGCCGAAAATATTTTAATTGCATCTGGAAGTAGGCCTCGCTATTTACCACACATTCCAATTGACGAACATATTATTATGACAAGTAATGGCGTTAAAAATCTAACAGAATTACCCAAAAGCCTTGTTGTACTTGGTGCTGGAGTAATTGGTTGTGAGTTTGCTACTATTTTTTCGAATTTAGGAAAAACGAAAGTATATCTAATTGATAAAGCAGAGCGCATTTTACCATTTGAAGATGAGGATGTGGCTGACGTTGTAAGTCAAAATTTACAACAGCAAAGCGCTGTTATTCATCATGGCGCATCTCTCAAACGAATGGAAATAAAAGATGGTGAAGTTGAATATGAGTTGGAATATAAAGATGAAAGAAATGAAATATTAAGAGTTGAAAAAGCACTAGTTTCAGTTGGAAGAATACCAAATATTGAAGATCTAAATTTAGAAGCTGCTGGTATCAAATTAAATGATAAAGGAAATATTTGGGATGACGATACTCAAACACACACGAGTAATATTTATGTAGCAGGAGACGTTTCAACAGACATCGCCTTAGTAAATGTTGGTGAACGAGAAGCAAGACATGCTGTTGTTCGAATGTTTGGCCCAACTATTAAACCGTTATCCTACCAAAATATTTCCACTATTATGTTTTTAAATCCAGAAGTAGCAAGTGTTGGAATGAGCGAACAGGATTGTGTAAAAAAAGGATTAGCTCATAAAGTAGTGAAATTAGATTATAGCACAAATGCAAGAGCTATTGCCATGCGAAAAACAAAAGGTTTTTTTAAAATAATTGTAACAAACGATAACGGCATGCGAATATTAGGCATGCGTTGTGTGGGAGAACATGCCAGTTCTGCCATACAAGCTGTTGCCTATTTAATTCATACTAATCAAGGTATTAGAGAATTGGCTGATATGATGCATCCGCACCCAAGTATTATAGAAGGGATACAAGAATGTTTGCGAATGCTATTAGGGAAATCTATTTACAAATCATCCGTATTTAAAGATAAACTTAAATGTTATGTTTGCGAAAACGGAGCATGCACAAATGTTGAAACTTTAGTATAATCAGATTACTTAAATCTCAATTCCATTAATATCAGTGCTTAAAATCTCACTCATATAATCAAAAAATGGCCGCATATTTTTAAATGTTTGATTCGACTCTTTTAAAAAGTTTTTATCTAACACTTCTTTATCAGTAAATTTTCGAATGATTAAAAATTGTTTATACCGTAATAAATCGATTGCAGAATTTTCAGCATCAAAACCTTTTGGGGTTGTTTTTAGTTGTTCGCCTTGCATGGTTCCAAAAGTTGACACAAACGTTTTACTTTTTAATATTTTTCGAATTGGTTTATCATCAAAAGCAAAATCATCTCGGATTCGTTTCAAATCTTCAGGGTTTGGCGACCAAAATCCACCCGCTATAAAACTATTTCCAGCCTCTAAATAAAAATAACAACCACCTCTGCGGTGTTTTCCAGCTCTTTTGAAACTTCCACTCCAATTTGTTTTATAAGGAGTTTTTTCTTTTGAAAATCGGATATCTCTGTAAATACGATGCAAACATTTTTTACCTGTTGGTGTTTCAATGACATCATGAGAATTTAACTCTATTAACAAAGCATCAGCAAATTTTTCGATGTGATCTTGTTCTTCTATAAACTCATCTTTATGCTCATTAAACCAATCACGGTTATTATGTTTTTTTAATTTATTTAAAAAATCAAAACTTGATTGTGGGATAAATATAGCATGTTTTGTCATAATTTAAAGATATTACAAATAGATGAAAGAAAAGTGTATAAACAAAAAAAGAACGCTATTTAGCGTTCTTTAAAATTTAGTTAAACCGAAAAATATTAACCTGGCATGCGGTTAATTTGTTTTTCCATTTGTTTTACTTGGTTTAATATTTCTTCATTTTTAGGCTTTAAATCTTTTGCCTTTTTAAAATATTGTTTGGCAATTCTATATTGCATACGTTGAGCTTCAATATTACATAATTGCAAATAAGCAGCAGCCAAATTTTCTTTATCAGGAATACCAGCCTTTATTGCATCCAATAAATGTAAACGACCTTGTTTAGTATTTCCTTTTTTTAGTTCAATAAAACCTAATTGCATCAAATTGGCACCTTCCATATCACCAACAATTTTAGATTTAATTTTCAAGCTTTTTCTAATATTAGCTTCTGCTTTATCTAAATCATTACTGGCCATAGATAAATTACTTTGTAACATATAATAACCTGCACGAATTGGTTTAAATAAAAGGCGAGGAAATTTAATTTTATTCATGTAAGTCATTGCTAAGTCAACGTCTCCATCACTAACAGCCTCTTGCACAACACGCATTGTACCCATCATAAAATATAAAATCAATGATATGAATGCAAAAACATAACAAATCCATGCAGTTACAGGATCAAGATAAAGGTGAGATAGTACCCCTAAAACTATCAATGCTATAATAATTTGTAAACGGTATAAAATGTAAAAACGTAAAAACTTCATAATTGTATTTATTTAATATGCGGGGCAAATATAGCAAAAAAAACGCCCTTCAAAAGGATATTGAAGAGCCTTTTTTATTATAAATTTTAAATTACATTTTGTATCGCAAACTAACAATAAAGTTTCTGCCAGCAGCATTCACTCCGCTTGCAAATGCACGGTAACGATTATCAGTAATGTTTTCACAAGCGGCGTTTAAACGCAAGTTTTTAGTAAGATTGGCACCTAAACGAATATTTAAAGTAAACCATCCTGGCATGCCATTTACAGTTGCATATTGTAAATTATCTTCTCCACTAGGACTATAATCTGCTAATGATTTTTTACCATTATATTTAATGAAAAATTCTCCATCAAACCCTTTTGCTTTATAAGAAATGGATGTTTGTCCAAACACTGGGGCGATATGATCTAATGGAATTACAGTATCCAATTTAGCATCTATATAACGACCATAAGTATAATTTAATACGCTTTTAAAAGAAACGTGGTCATTAAAATCAAATTGTACACCACCTGAAACGCCATAGATATAAGCATTATCAGCATTTTGCGTTGCTTTTACTTTTGTATTTGAACCGTTATACATAGCTGAATCACTTCCATTTAATTTATAATCTGCAACCACTAAAGCATTGGTTAAGTTGGTATAAAACCCAGTTAAATCAAACTTATAACGACCTTGAATTACTTTACTAATTCCCATTTCAAAATTATAAGTGTATTCAGGTTTTAAAGTTGGATTAGGAACAACTACATAAGTAGAACTTTCAAATACTTTGCTCATATCATCTACATTTGGAGCAC
>JAYVIS010000115.1:0-6766 GCA_043769975.1 Bacteroidota bacterium | reverse complement strand
AAAATTAAATTTAATTTAATTTAATTTAATTTTGAAGATAA
The DNA here is from genome assembly GCA_043769975.1 of Bacteroidota bacterium. GTDB lineage: Bacteria > Bacteroidota > Bacteroidia > B-17B0 > Aurantibacillaceae > UBA4416. Next base: position 6,725 of record JAYVIS010000115.1, on the reverse strand, counting down.
AGCACCGAAAAACGTTTGGCATAATATTAATTATCAACAATACATTTTTTGCGTTATGAACAATTTTAGACAACAAACAGTTATCTGGAAACTTATAAATCCTGTAACTATAATTGTGACAGACGACCTGCAGGTCAACGAGAGAAGGCCTTCCAACATGGTGTATCGGTAAATAATAGATTTTCTTTTTTGTTAATCCATTATTTTTTTGACTTCTTATCTTTAATCTTTCCGATTTTTTAGATAACTGTTTATGGAAAAACTAGTTCTCCCACCATTTAACAATTAATTTATTGCTTTTAAAAATAGTTTGGTTAAGTGGGCTTAACTCTGATTTCACTTCAGTTACTTGTTCAATCCAATTATTTTCCCAGTGGTTAACTTCCATTGCCTCTTGCAAAGCATGTTTAGAAGACTGACCGCTTATAAGGTTTAAATTGATAGTAGCACGAACTGTTTTGTAGGTATTAAATACCGATTTTTTTCTTTTTTTAAGGTAGATGTTCATTATTCTAATTTTTGATACTGCAAAGCTAGGCCTCCTTGTTTTTGTGAATCGGATGGTAGTATTAACAAATTATTAAGAATTGAAAAAGTTTCAAAACCATTTCCATTTTGTGATATTGATAAAAAAACTTAATTTCAAGCAGCAAAAGGCTTTGTGAAACTTGGTCTATTTATACATAATTGCTAATAACATAATTCAAATTGAAATAAATAACATGGAACAAGTTAAGTGGTACAAAAGCAATAAAAAAGTAAATGAGTTGTTAAGTTTTCAATTAGTTAATGCCGTGATGGAATATTATAAAACAGAAATGCCAACGGATCAAACCAAACTATACACAGCGCTTGGTTACTATTACCTTAAAACCACTAATCCTAATGGTGTGTTTAAATATTTTCCGAATATTGATTTTCATGAATTTGATAAACCCGCCCGGAAAGCACTTTCGCCACTTTAGAATTATTTGGGCGTTGTAAAAGCTCTTGCTTACTATAATTATTTGGGCGTTACTCTTCGGCTAGGTTTATTTAAATGATTTGGGCGTTACCCTGCGGGTCAGGCTTTTCGTTGCAATCTTTTTGCTCGTTCCTCACAAAAAGGATTTTCACTACAATCCTTAACGCGAATTTTTAAATCAAATCATATTTATATTTACTTCTAAAAATTAAACATCAGATGTTAAGGTATGATTTTGTGCAGCAATAGCTGTCAAATGAATATGCGTCGATAAGTGTGCAAGGATTCATTTTATCAGCGGTCCGCAGGAATTGCCTTTCACAAAATCATAAGGTGTTGGATACTTTTGCCTTCAAAAGTATTGGAAGAATCATCTGAGCGTTACCCTGCGGGTCAGGCTTTTCGTTGCAATCTTTTGCAAGAGTCAGGCAAAAGGATTTTCTCTGCAATCCTTAACGCGAATAAAATAAAAAAGGATTTTCACTGCAATCCTTAACGCATTTTAAACGAACCTAAAAATTAACTTGATATACATCCATTTTATTGCGCTGTATATTAAGGACTTCAAAACCTCCTTCTTGTGGAATAATTTCTTTTAAATCAAATGATGAACAGCCTTTACTTAAACCTTCAAATATTAAGGTAAACCCTTTACCATCATTTAACGTCCATTGTGGAGCAAACGATATATTAAAAGCTGTTATTAATTTAGCTCGTTTACCTGTGCCCTGCTCTATTAAAAACGTACTCGGCCAAATACGAAACGCATAATCATCTCCACACGTGCAATGCACAATGGTTTGACGCTCTTCTGCCTCCAAAGTTTTTACTTCAACTTCTGTTTTAACTTCGGGTTTTTCTTTAATTTCAATCATTTTTTAATTGTAAATAATGGTGAATTATAAGCTACAGTAAATATAGGTATAAAAGAATTATGAGAATATTAATGAAAATAATTAGGGCGTTACCCTGCGGGCCAGGCTTTGCGTTGCAATCTTTTGCAAGAGACAGGCAAAAGGATTTCCACTGCAATCCTTAACGCAACAATAACTTCTTTGTGAATGCTCCTTAATGAAGCAATTCCAAAGGTATTATTTCAACTTTTTTTTTCACTTATTAATAGGATGCTAAATTTTGAAAATTAAAATTATCTGTATCTAACAAAACCAATTGTATTATAAATACAAACACCACTTATCAATTACAAACTACCAGTTACAAAGCCATTGATGCAACTGATTAATTTGCATAAAATGATAAGTAGCAAAGACATTAACTTCGACTAAGCAATCATCTTATTTTAACCTCTAAAAATATGTGCCATGAAACGATTTCAAGAAACCTTCGCCATCATTAGTGCCTTCATTATTTTATTGTTTATATCAATCATCACAGTCTTATCATCTTACAGGTTACCCGACAAGAATGTAGAGTTTAAAATACCCATCATTAAAACCGATAAACAAAAAAGCACTTTATGCCTTTCGCCACAATATATGATGAATGCCTGGTACAACATTGAATGCATTAGCCCTTTTTGTTTGGAGTTTGATCCAGAGCAACACACCAAAGATACCATGAAGTACCATCAATTTTGGGAACCCACAAAAGAAACCACACATAACTATTCAAACAAAAAACTCTCAGTTATTGTAGATACTATTAATGAAATTACAATGACCAAACGCCCAATTTGGGCAAGCTATTTATTTCACCGCAGTTTTGATGATACAAGAACGTTATTGCAAGACGATACCTTAATACAAGACGTAAAAAGCTTTCCTATTTATATTGCCAACTTATCTGATACCAAAACGGCAACTGTTGAGTTACAGGATGGTAGCTTAATGATGGTAGTGGAAGCTCAAGACGAACATAAAAAATGGAAGGCTTTAGAGTATTGGAGCCACAGCTGGTGTGGCAATAGTTATTATAGTGTAGAGTTGCCACCACAATACTTTGCCTTTGCAAGAGGCATTAAATGCAGTGGCGATTTTTTTACTACTTGCCGCTTAAAAGTATTTAATGGCAACGACTCATTACTTTCTAACGAGTTTAAAATGAGTATTAATAAAAGCCAATTTAATAAGCCTGCTTTAGATAAGGAACGGTAAGTGTTTTTGAGAGCAACCGAGCAGGATTTTGTTTTTATATATCTATCAACTAAGATATTTAGGACTTTAGACTTTCTAAATTCTCGTAATTCACTTCCAAATCTTCTAATTCTATTTCACCAGTAACATACATTCCAAGAGAAAGAAATAAATGACCAAGGAAGTAGATATAAATAGAATTATCCAGTGTCTCTTGATTTACATATTTGCTATTTAATCTAGAAACTACATTTCCGTGTACACTATTATTTCTTGACGAATATAAAAGTACTCTTAAAAGAAAATCTATATAGGCTAGATCATTTGGGAAAGTTATATTATATGGCACATTGCCATTAGAGTTTGTAATCGTTGTTGTGTCGGTTGTAAAAAGTTCATTCAGTTTTAAGGAAAGATTTCCAATTATTTTTCTTGATTTCTCTGCATCTTTTATATTCAATTCTACAACTTTACTTTTAATATTTATAGTAGGGGAACATATTTTTATATATGACTGGCCATAAGTATTTACTATTGGATCGTGAAGGTATTTATTTTTAGAATTAATGGATTTATATGTTGAGTTATTCAAAAGCGTATTTACTTGATATTGGTCAAGTGTATAGCCTTTTAATATAACATTTGAGATATATTTAAGTGATTTAATATGTATTATTTTCGCATATTCTTTAATTAGTTCCATTATTGTTCCTTTTGACAAGAGATTATTTTTCACTTGTTCAATATTGGAGGACAATACTTCTATACCAAGTGCGTCGGTATTACGATTAATATTATTAATTAAACAGTGATTGATACTTATCTTTTTGTAAGTATTGTTTATTGCTTTCCAAAGTTCTGTAAATGCAGAATCAGGCCTGGTTTTTAATTGACTATAGGAATCCAATAAGTAAGATATTGCAACAACTGGAATCTCGTTCTCCTTTAACCATTCTTCTTTTTTCCAATTTTCACTTTTAATCGTACTAATTGAAATCTCTTTTTGCCTAACCTGTGAGTATAAAATTTTTAAATGTTTCTCAGAATTATATGAACTTAAAAGTTCTATTATGGCATCATTAAATTTTTTTTGCACAATTATTTTAATTAAAATATTATCTTAAATCAGGTTATTTAATACAAGTGGAATTATTGTAAACATTAAATCTCTTCCAACCCCAACTCCTTCAAAAATTCGTTGTGCATATCTATACTTGTTTTTATGTTTTTATTTATTTCTGCTAATTTTGAGTTTACCTCTTTCAAATTAATTTGTACTTCATCTAGTGATGTGCTTACATATCTAGAAATGTTAAGGTTATAACCGTTCTTCTCAATTTCATCCATTGAAACTCTTCGGGCATATCTTTCTACATTGTCAGGCCTGAATTTATAGGTTTCAACAATTTCTCTTATATCATTACGTTCATCCTTTTCTATCCCTTCTCTTAAAGTGTTTTGTCTTTTCCCTTTTTCGTAATGTTCACTTGCATTAATAAACAAAACATCATCGTGCTTTTTACATTTTTTTAAAACCAGAATGCAAACGGGAATTCCTGTCGAATAGAAAAGATTAGAGGGTAATCCAATAACGGTATCAATGTGATTGTCTTTTAAAAGTTTAGTACGGATTCTTTCTTCTGCACCACCACGAAATAAAACGCCGTGTGGTAATATAATTGCCATTGTCCCTTCTTTACCTAAGAAGTGAAAACCATGCAATAAGAAAGCGAAATCTGCTGCTGATTTGGGTGCTAAGCCATAACTCTTGAAACGAAAATCTTCCGCTAAAGTATCATTGGGTTCCCAACGCAAACTAAAAGGTGGATTAGCTACAATGGCATCAAATTCTATTTTTTTTGACGGATTCATTTCGTTAAGCAAATTCCATTGATTCTCTAATGTATCTCCATGGAATATCTCAAACTCAGTGTCTTTCATGCCATGCAACAACATATTCATGCGGGCAAGATTGTATGTAGTAATATTTTTTTCTTGTCCGTAAATTTTCCCTACACTACCGCCATTATCTTTAATTCGTTTTCTGACATTCAGTAATAGCGAACCCGAACCACAAGTAAAATCAAGTACTTTATTAAGTTTCTTTTTCTTTCCTGTTTTTGGTTCTTGACTATCTAAGGTAACTATTTCTGAAAGGATTGTAGAAATTTGTTGCGGTGTATAAAACTCACCCGCTTTCTTGCCAGAACCCGCTGCAAATTCACCTATTAAATATTCATAAGCATCTCCAAGTGTATCTGAATCAGCAGAAAAATCTGCAATACCCTCTGCAATTTTTTGAATAATGATGCAAAGTTTTTTATTTCGTTCTGCTGAAGTTTTACCAAGCTTTTCTGAATTCAAATTAATTTCCGAAAACAATCCTTGAAAAGAATTATCAAATGATTCGTTTTCAATGTATCTAAAGCCCGCTTCTAACGTAACCAGTAATTCATCATTTTGTGTTCTTGCAAATTCCGTGATGTTGCTCCATAAGTGTTTAGGCTTGATAATGTAATGGACCTTACGTCTCATTTGCTTTTCAAAATCATCAACCTCTTTTGGATTTTCTTTATACCAAATTTCTAAAGGTGTATTCACTTTAAGTTTCAACATCACATCTTTAGGTGTGTTATCGGGATAATCTTTTCCTAATTCTTTTTTTGCAGATTCTTCGTAGTTGTAGGATAAATACCTAAGAAACAGAAATGAAAGCATATAATCACGAAAATCATCCGCATTCATGGCACCTCTCAAATCATTTGCTATATTCCAAAGGGTTTTACCTAATTGTTTTTGGTCTTTTTGTGTCATTCTGTTTCTGTTTGAATTTCTTCGTTAAATATTTCCGGAAAATAAAACTCATATTTCTCTAGAAAGGAAGTTAATATTCGTTTAAATAAATCTTTTGTATCATCTACCATCTCCACTGGTTCATATACTGAATACTTACCGTGGCTTAATAGATTTAAAGCACGTTCAAAAAGTAGTTGATCTTCAATACCATGAATACATTTCCCAAAGTCATTAAATCCAAAGAAAGAAGATGTTTTTTCTAAAATACTTCTTAAAGTATTAAAGTGAAATGTTTTTATATTATCCGAATCCATTGCATTTTTTAGTTCACTTAGCGTAGCCACATGATGGAAAAACGGCGTATCTCCCGTTTCTCTTAAAGTATAACCTGTACCATTTTTTTTGTGCAAAAAATATTGCTTGCATTTTACTTTTCTATTAAGGTCATTCCAGAGGATATTAAAAAACAATATATGATGTGTGGATATAATTGTTTTTGTTGTATTACCTTCTTTTTTTAATAATTGTGTCAAATGAGTTGCTAAAGCAATGGTATTATTGTCATCTAGAGAGGAAATTGGGTCATCTATATATATGTATTTCACCCATTCGTAACCTACCTGTTTGTCAATTGCTAGTTCTGCAACAGCTAGGAAAAAACACCAGATAAAAATATTTTCTTCTCCTCTTGAAACCTTTATATATTCAACGTTCTGTGGCTTATCATCTATTATTTCCTCTCTGATAAAATTGACCGCCCAATAATTTTGACCTTCAGGTTCTCCATTTGCATTTTTCTTTTTATACTCATAATTTATGAGAAAGTTGAAATTTGCATACCTATGTATTAATGGACGAATTTTGTTCTCCAT
>JAYVIS010000114.1:0-6439 GCA_043769975.1 Bacteroidota bacterium | reverse complement strand
AGGTCTTATTTAAATGGTGTATATTGTAACCATTAATTGGAATTCGCCAATTTTTTAAAAAAAAATTATGTTCTCAAAACTCAAAACACAAACTGCTGCATTCTTTATATTAGTTTCAATTGGAGGCTTTGTAAAAGCTCAAACGTTTCCATTGTGTATAACTGGAACAATTTCTCCGAGTGTTGGTACTTATCCAATTTCAGCTTATTCTAAAGATTTTAATAGTGATGGCAAGATGGATATCGCTGTCGCAAATGCTACTTCTGACAATATTTCAATTTTAATAGGATTAGGTTCTGGTAATTTTTCTCCTGCTGTTAATTATCCTGTGGGCTCTTTTCCTGAATCAATTATCTCGTCTGATTTTAACGCAGATGGTAAAGCAGATATTGCTGTAAGTAATTGGGGTGATAATAATGTCTCTGTTTTATTTGGTACGGGTACTGGAATGTTTGGTTCAGCCGTTAATTATAATGTTTCTACTCAGCCTCGTTCTTTATGCAGTGGCGATTTTAATGGAGATGGTAAGATGGATTTAGCGGTAGCAAATTACGGTGGTAATAATGTGTCTATCTTATTAGGAACTGGGGCAGGTGTTTTTTCAGCAGCTGTTAATTATGCAGTTGGTACAAATCCGCATGGAATAAGTTCATATGATTATAATGCAGATGGTAAAGCTGATTTAGCCGTAGCAAATAATGGTTCAAGTAATGTTTCTATTTTAATTGGATTAGGAACTGGTATGTTTTTAACTCCAGTTAATTATGCTGTAGGAACTAACCCACGATCTATTAGCTCAGTCGATTTTAATGGTGACGGCAAATTAGATTTAGCAGTTCCAAATGGCACTTCTGGAAATGTTTCTATTTTACTAGGAGGAGTAACTGCTGGCACATTTGGTACAGCTGTTAATTTTAGTGCTGGAACTCAACCGTTTTCATGTGCTGTCGCAGATTTTAACAGTGATGGTAAGCTAGACATTGCAACTTGTGATTTTGGTACAAATAATGCTTCAGTATTGTTAGGTACCGGTACCGGATCTTTTAATACTGCTGTTAACTTTGTTGTTGGCACAAAACCTGAATTTATTATTACTTCTGATTTTAATAATGATGGGAAACCTGATTTAGCAACTACTAATATCAACTCTAACAATGTGTCAGTTTTATTAAATTGTAACACTACTTCTTTATTCGAATCTAATAAAATGATAGAAACAATTAAACTATTTCCTAACCCAACTTCTGATGTTTTAAATATTGAAATATTGGCTTCTAATTCGTTAATGATAGATTCAAACGTAAGCATACAAATTGTAAATTCCATTGGAGAAGTTGTTTTATCAATGTCTTATTTAGATGCAAAAAAGGGAATTAATACATCTCACTTAGTTCAAGGAATGTATTTTGTTACCGTAAATAATTTAGGATCAAAGCAAAATTTAAAATTTATTAAAAACTAAAACTCACACATCATTTTACTAATAAAGGATAGCAATTGCTATCCTTTATTAGTTTTTACAACTTCCATTTTTATTTTATTGATTAATTTTCTCAGGAATATCTTATAAAATATAAATTTGAAGAACTAAAAATTAGTTTTAAAATTTATTATTATAGCATATAGAAGGTTTTTCGTAAATTTATATCGATAAACACTATTTCATGAAGTTTTTTGGCTCCCTTATTTTAATAAGCATGTTTTTTACATTTACTACATGTAGTAAAAAATCAAAAGGTTCACCTGGCCCAAATGAAATATGGCTTGAGTATAAATTATTCAGACCTTCTCAATTAACCGTTCCTGTTGGAACTACAATTACATTTATAAATAAAGATAATGCTAACCACTCCGTTACCAATTATAATGGATTATTTGATAGCGGAAAAATAACAAGTGGAGATTCTTATTCTTACACGTTTTCTAAAGCTGGTAGTTTCAGTTTCGGTTGCAATTACCATTCTTCAAATACCACCGAACAAGGCTATATTATTGTTCAATAATTAATTTAGTTTCTTTCCTTGTTTTTTTATCACTTCCATTTCAACTTGTAAATTACGTAGCATGTTCATTATGCTTTCTACATTAAGTTCTTCTTCTTTGTAATCAGTCATGTTAATGCAACACGTGTATTCCCATAATTCGACAACGTCTTTTAAGTTGACTTTATATGGTTGGTATATTTTATTGTCCGAATGACATTCCAAAAATCCTTTTTTAGTATTTAAATTAAAAATACGCTTATATGATAAGCCATCATCTTTGGTAACAACAATGTAGGTATGTCCGTTTTTAACTTCTTCTAATTTTTCTAAGTATTTAGCAACCACAAACGAACCTTCTTTAATTGGAGGCATACTATCTCCTTTTATTGGGAAAGCGCGATGTTTACCAGTTGGCAAAAATGGTAATTTCATACGTGGTAAGCGTTCCACATAATCAGGGTCCGCATAGCCTTGTAAATAACCAGCACTGGCTTTTAAAGGAACTAATTCCACGACATCTCTTCCATCCTCGTCAATTAAAATTGGAAATAACATACGGTTTTTGCCAATTTTCATTAAACCATCAAGGCTTGTTTTAGTAAAATCACCTCTTACAAGCGCATCAACAGCTACATGAAAGTAATCAGAAATCGTAATTAATAAATCAATAGACGGTTCATTTCTATTTTCTTCATAGGCACCAAGTCTTGAGCGTGTAATGCCAAGGTTGTCGGCTAATTGCTCTTGCGACAAGCCTTTTTGCAAGCGCAAATATTTTAAATTGCTAAATATTTTACTCATATTTTTAAATTGCTACAAATTATAGCACTAATATACTACATTAGATAGTATCTTTACAAAGAGTTTTTGTTAAATTTTAATTTTTGTTGTTGACACGGTTTTGTAAATAAGTTTTCGCTCATTTAAAAAACCATAAAAGGCTATCTCTAAACTGAGATAGCCTTTTTAAATTATAATTAATATCCTAGCCCTGATTGCAGCGGCATCCTTTTTGACTTTTCTTCAAAGGCAAAAAGATATAGCGGAAAGCAGGAAATAGCTCCAAAAAAATAGTATAATCAAGCAGAATTTGACGCCAAATAGAGTTCGTAAAGCCTAAAATAGTATATTTGTTTTTTGACTTTAACATTTAAAATAAACTTATGATAGAATTATTTAAACACATATTACATTTAGATTTTATTTGGTTATTTGCTAATTACGGAACGGCTATTTATGTGGTTCTATTTTTAGTAATTTTCATTGAAACAGGTTTAGTAGCTATGCCTTTTTTACCAGGAGATTCTTTATTATTTACCGCTGGATTATTTGCAAGAACAGGACAACTTAATATGAGTTATTTGTTGATTTTTCTATTTATAGCTGCTGTATTGGGTGATAATTGTAATTATTGGATTGGAAGGAAAATAGGCGTTAAGATATTCGATTTTAAAATTAAAGGTAGAGCAGTTGTAAAGAAAGAGTATTTAGAAAAAACACATGTGTTTTTTGAAAAGTATGGTACTAAAGCAATTATCATGGCTCGTTTTGTTCCTTTTGTTAGAACCTTTGCTCCATTTGCTGCTGGCATTGGGGAAATGGACTATAAAAAATACATTGTGTTTGATTTAATTGGTGGTGCTTTATGGATAGGCTCTTTAACAACAGCAGGTTATCTTTTAGGCGAAGTTGAGTTTATAAGAAAACATATTGACCTAGTTTGTCTGGGTATTATCGCTTTTTCTGTATTTCCAATTATTATTTCATTGCTTAAAAGCAAATTGGGCGGAGAAAAATAAACGATTAAAAAACTGTTGATCTTAAGAATTGCGTAACTTGTGTTACGCTAAAAACATCAATAACTAATAAACTCTGGCCTGCCCATCGAAAAACTTCTCACTCTTAATGTAAAACTAGTTAGTGGATTAAATAACACAACATTATTTGTTCCATCAGGAAGAAAAGGATATGCACCAATAGAAATCTGAAATGTGCTGCTCACCAAATGTTCATTACGAATCATAATACCGAAAGAATATGCTTGATACAAAGGACTTTTTTCGATTTTATTTTGCTGAGTTCCTATAATTCCAAATCCTGCAGTTAATACGGATGCAAAACGAATTCCAATTAAATTATAAGGTGCATAGGCAACTATTTCAGAGTTTAATACCATTTTTGTATTTCCAGTTAGTGTGTTGCTGTTAAAGCCATACATTTCATTTGAATTGAGCGTAATGGTTTCATTCGCCATTTTATTTTTTCCATTAACGATATTATAATTTATAAATTCTCTAAAATACCACCGCCCACTTTTTAATAGATTGCTTAAAAAATACAAGCTGAATTTTGTGGTAATATCATTTTTTATAAACTCGTTAAAAAATATGCCACCCGAAATAGTTGAGGTTAAATATCCAAAATCAAATTTTTTTGCTCGTGCAATTTCTAGCCCTGTATAATACCTAATCTTGTTAAACTCTTTTTTGGAAACGCCATAAGTTCCTTGTATAATAAGGCCTTCTGGTACATCTTCATTTGATCCAAATCTGTAAATATACTTGTCTTTATAATATTTTTGGAGTGACAAGCCGATGTTTCCAATAATTGCTGAGGTATTTGAATTTGTTTTTGCTGTATCAATATTAAAGTTCGGTCGAGCTAAATAGTCATTATTATAATATCTCCCACCAAAAATGATATTTAAACTTTGACTTAAAAACGTTCTATCAGTTTTTAATTTCAAACTTTTTCCAAGCCAAATATCATATTCTAAATTGTTTAAATTGATATTTTTTGTAGTTGCATTAGTTGTATCTGTATATGCATAATAACCCCAATTATGATTTATTGAAGCGCCACCGGCCCATTTTGCTAAAGGAGAATAATAGGAGCGATCAAAAGCAAGTCTGATTGACGTCCCATCGATACCAGTTTTGTATGATAATAGAGAGGATATATAAGTATTGTCGAGATTTGAAATAGAATATAAACCACTATAATCAATGACATTAGGCACTTTAAATCCGACATATTGTTCAAATCGTTGGCCTATACCAAATAAATTTCGATTAATAAATGTAATGTGTGCATCTTGTGTGGCAACATACGAAGGCGCTGTTATTGGCCACTTATCATAAACTTCAACGTTTACATCAACCATGTTTGTATGTAAGGTATCAACAACATATATTTTAGCATCATTTATAAAATCAGCTTGTCGAAGTAGTCTTTCAGTTTCACTTAAAGCCAATGGATTAAGTGTATCATTATTTTTAAATAATAATCTATTTACAATAATCCAATGTCTAGTAGTGATATGAATGTGGTTAGCTATATTTTCAAGTACGTTATCAATTCGCAGAATTGTATCCTCAACTTTATGTCCAAAAGGATTATAAACTGAAATGTTAATATTTCTAATAATTTTATCTTTTTGTTTTAAATAAGGATTTACATTTTTTTTTTTTGTGGCTGGTTCAATAGGATATTCTTTTGGCTCTGGATCTACAAAAACGGCATGATACATCCATGTTGTGAAATTTCGTTTGTAAGCCTTTTTTTTAATTTTTTGATAAATGTCTGTTGAATCTTTTTTTTGTGAAAATGCCCTATTTGTAAAAACAAAAGAAATTAATACAAAAATTAGTTGTAGTAATATTTTATGTAACTTGTGTTTTGACATTTATTTCAATAAGCAATTGTTGCAAAATTATTCGTATTTCTTAGGAATCAAAAAGATATAAATCATTATTTTGTTTGATTAAAAGTAGTACATTTAAATGTATGATTTGTAATATTTGTATTAACATGATTTTATTTTAAAATTTAAAAATGGAAAAACAAGAAAAGCCAAGTGAAGAAACATTAAATCAATGGCATGCTGACCCCGATAATTGGAAGTTTGGAATATTTTACTTCAACAGTAAGGATAAAAGAATTTTTCCACCCAAAAAAATTAGAGCATTAGGCTGGACAGTTAATTTCGCAAATCCCATTTCAGTATTATCAATTGTACTAATTATTGTATTAGTATTCGTATTGTCACGATGGCTTGATTTTACTAAGCGTTAATAATAATCTTTTTAAATTATTTAATAAATGAAAACAAAATCAATTAAGCAAAGCGCAACATTTAACGCAAGTTCTGAAAAAGTTTATCAGTTAATAATGGATCAAAAAAAACATGCTGCGTTCTCGGGTGCAGATGTTGTAATGAGTAATAAAGTGAAAGGTGAATTTTCGACCTATGATGGATATTGTCATGGGTATAATATTGAATTGGTAAAAGGTAAAAAAATTGTTCAGGCATGGCATTTTGATGAAGATGGCTGGCCGGAAGATCATTTTTCAATTTGTACATTTATGTTTGAGGAGGTTGGAGACAAAACGAAATTAAGTTTTGTACAAACTGATGTTCCTAAGCATAAAATTGCTGCTCTTAAAGACGGTTG
>JAYVIS010000113.1:0-4394 GCA_043769975.1 Bacteroidota bacterium | reverse complement strand
AAACCGACTGACGAAATAAGATTGTTTTGAACATAAATTAAAAAAAGCGCCGTTTACCGTTGGGTTGGTATTTTTATAAACAGATTTATAATGCGTTTTTTCTTTTGTTATTTCATTTATTTTTTCATCAGCCTTAAAATGTTTTTTTGTATTAATAGCCAATACATACAATTCAATTCCATTATCGGCCAAACCTAAAGCTAAATTTGCAATTGCTATTGAACTACCATCATTAGCAGGAAAAGGAGCTTTATTACATAACTGAAGAACTTTCATATTACGCTTTATTCTTTTTTGAAAAAATCTTTTTAAATGGTTCAAAATACTGACCAATATCAAATAATGCAGAATCGTTAGCGGCCTTATACGTTAAATAGATACCAAGTGGTAAAAATAATAACAAGGGAAACCAGCTTCCGAATACAACATTATATACTTCTTCAATTACCATTCGTTCATAAATGATTGAAACAATATAGTATAATAAAAAGAATACAACAGCTACAACTACAGGCAAACCCATTCCACCCTTTCTGATAATGGCACCTAATGACGCTCCAACAAAAAACAATACAATACAAGCAAATGAGACATTTATTTTTTTATGCCAACCGATTCTATAATCAAGTATGGTTATTTCCTTACTTTTTATTTCCTCGTTTATAGAATCAATATAACCACTCGAACTTCTCACTAAATTTTGTGCATTTTCTATACTACGTCTGAACTCATCTTTATTTAAAGAATCGTAAAATCTTTTAATGTTTTTATTTGGCTTCGATAAAGACATTGTTCTTAATGTATTTACTAAAAAATAGCTATTAAATTGATTATTTAAATTAGCATGTTTTTTTGCAATTTCAATATTAAACGTATCAATTTCACTGCTAATTTGCCAAATATTCATCATTTCGTGATGACCTTTAAATAAATCTTTTTGAGTTCGTTTCATTTTAAAATCACTCATATCAATATTTACATTTAACTCACCATAAATCAACTGCATTAAAGGCCGAGTTGTTTTATGTTCTTCCTCTTTCATAATATCCTCATACCTAGTGCCATTGTATAATCTAATTTGCAAATAATTGGTATCAACCGAGGTTTTCATGGTACCGCTATCCGCATACAATTGAATGTTATTTCCTAAACCAGCTTTATGATCATAAATACTTAAATTATATAACGTGTTTCCATCCTTACTTTTATTTCCAACTTTAATACTGTAACCATCTAACTGATTATAAAAAACACCTTCTTTAATACTTAATGTAGGCTTAGCCTGCCTGATATCATATAATAAACTGGCCGAATTTAAAGTGATTTGGGGTAAAATGTAATTATTAAATAAAAAGGTGAATCCAGCCAATAAGATAATAAATACAAAAATGGGCCTTATGATTTTAAATAATGACAATCCACACGATTTCATAGCCGCTAATTCATAGTTTTCTGCTAGGTTTCCGAAGGTCATGATGGACGAAAGCAAAACGGCTAATGGCATTGCGCCAGGCAAGGTAGCAAGAAAGGAATAAAAGAAAAACTGCGACAGAACCCACACACCCATTCCCTTCCCAATTATTTCATCCATGTAGGTAAATACATGAATTAAAAAAAAGACAAACATCCCAACAAATAAAGTCAGAATAAATGGTGGCAGGTAGGCCTTTAGTAAAAAAGTATGTAATTTCTTCAGTTTCAAAATAATGCTAAAAATAGCGTATATTTTTTAAAGGATTAGCCAAAATATCTAAACTTTGCTATTTTTGTAAACTATGATTAATGGTAAAAAAATAGTAGTTGTGTTGCCAGCATATAATGCGGCACTAACTCTTAAAAGAACATACGACGAAATTCCGTTTGATATTGTTGACGATGTAGTATTGGTAGATGACCATAGTAAGGATAATACCTCTGAAGTTGGGCGCCAATTAGGCATAAAACATGTTATTAGGCATGAAACCAACAAAGGATATGGTGGAAACCAAAAAACATGTTATGATAAAGCCTTAGAATTAGGTGCAGATATCGTAATTATGTTACACCCTGATTACCAATATACACCTAAACTGATCCATAGCATGAGTTATTTAATAGCAAATGATTTGTATCCTTCTGTTTTTGGTTCACGTATATTAGGTAAAGGCGCTTTAAAAGGTGGAATGCCAATGTATAAATACATTTTTAACCGTTGTTTAACACTAACACAAAATATTTTAATTAATCAAAAGTTAAGCGAATACCACACTGGTTACAGAGCCTTTAACCGAGATATTTTGGAAACCATCAGTTATCACGAAAACTCTGATGATTTTGTATTTGATAACCAAATGATTTCTCAAATTTTTTATGCAGGATTTCAAATTGCAGAAATAACGTGTCCAACAAAATATTTTCCTGAAGCAAGTTCTATTAACTTTAGAAGAAGTGCGAAATACGGAATGGGCGTATTAGGCGTTTCATTTAATCATTTCTTCAATAAACTAGGCCTATCAAAAAATAAAATTTACGTTAGAAGAAAATAAAAATAAATCATTTAAAAAAAAGCCTGTTAGTTTTAAAACTAACAGGCTTTTTTTATGGTACATGACTAGTAAATAATACAAATGAAAAAACGTTAGTTTATTTATATTTATTTGACATCACATAAAAACCAGATAAAAAAAATGAAAATGTACTATTTGCTTTAGTTATTTTTAAGCAATATAAATGCATAAAAACGGATAATTTAGTTACGCTTAGCGAACACACGGGTGAACGATTGGCGAATGTTTTGTATATTTATATCGCTTAGCGATAATTTAGCTGCAACATTACGAGCGACCAATAACAGACAGAAGAATTGAAAACATTAAACATAATAATTATGACATTTCTTAAACCAAATTTTATCCTCCTTCTTTTTTTCTGCCTTTTCACAAACATCTCTCAAGCACAAAAAATTGATAGCACAGGAATAACCATTGCAAAGATTAAAATAATTCATTCAACTATCTTAAATGAGGACAGGAAAATTTATGTTTATACTCCTGTAAATCATTCTGAACCACTTCCAGTTATATATTTAGTGGATGGTGAAAACATTTCATTGGTAGCAGGCATTGTAGATTTTCTCTATCAAACAAATCAGCTCCCACCAATGATAGTTGTTGGCATTGGAAATTACGAGTATGACAGAAATCGTGATTTAACACCTAGCCATAACTTTTCGAATATGGATGGAACAACAAATAGTATTTTTTGGAAAAACTCTGGTGGAGGCGAAAATTTTCTGAAATTTATAAAGGATGAAGTAATGCCGTTTGTAGAGAAGAATTACAACCCTTCGCCCAACAAAATATTTTTTGGTCATTCATTAGGCGGTTTAATGTCTGCTTACTGTCTGTTAAATCACCCTGAAATGTTTACATCATATATTGCTGTTAGCCCTTCGCTTTGGTGGGACAAAGAATCAATTTTCAAAAACTCCGACATACTATTTAAAAACAAGGACTATAGCCATAAGACCTTCTTTTTCAGTGATGGCAATGAAGGTGCCGACTATCATAAAAGTGTTAGCAAACTGCAATCGTTGCTTCAACAAAAGAATATAACAGGATTAAGATATAAGTATATTCCATATCCCGAAGAAACACATAACTCAGAAGTAGTTAAGGCAACACAGGACGGATTAAATTTTGTCTTTGAAAATTGGAAACCAGCAAAGGCTGACACAACCGTTGAATTGATATCAAAGTTCTACGAAAAACGCTCGGAGCAAAATGGATTTCAAGAATTGCCACCCGAACAAGTAATCAATGAAATGGGTTACAGATATTTAAACGCACCAAACAAATTAAATGAAGCAATAAAATGTTTTGAATTAAATGCTAAAAATTATCCAACTTCATATAATGCTTTCGATAGCTTAGGTGATGGTTATTCGGAAAAGTGCGACAAAGTAAAAGCAATTGCAGCATACAAAAAATCAATTGCAATAAATCCAAATGTAGAGGAGACGCAAAAGAAATTGAAAAGGTTGGAATAAATGCAGCAGCTAACAGCACCTTTGCCTAATGCGGGCGGACAACAAAGCATTTGCAAAATCGGTCGCTTCGCGGGGACAATTATTTTCGCTTTGCAAATGGCAACAAACATAGTATCTTTGTCAGTAATATTTCGGTAAGAAAATGTTTCAAACCGCACTAGGCAAAGCTCCAAAACGTTATAGGCAATTGTATAGAATGTCTTATACTGAAATAGGTTGACAACAAATCAACCAACATGAAGACACAACCGCTATCCAGAAAATGGAAACCTGCCGAGAAAATGGAGTTAAACAAACCCTCATTTGCTCTCAAGAAAAAAGTAATCCAACAAATTATTAATGGACAAATCAGCATACATGCTGCTGC
>JAYVIS010000112.1:0-6382 GCA_043769975.1 Bacteroidota bacterium | reverse complement strand
GAAAAAAATGCATTGCATATTTGGCCACGCGGAAGTTTTATGATGATTGCATTACCAAATTTGGATGGTAGTTTTACATGTACTTTGTTTTTTCAAATGGAAGGCAAGGTTTCTTTTGATGCTTTAAAAACTAAGGAAGAAGTACTGAAATTTTTTACTGAAGAATTTCCTGATACGATAGCAATGATGCCAACATTGCTGGATGATTATTTCAATAATCCTACTTCTAGTTTAGTTACTGTTAAATGTAAACCATGGGTTTGGGACGACAGAATTGCTTTGATAGGAGATGCAGCTCACGCTATTGTGCCGTTTTACGGACAAGGTATGAATTGTGGATTTGAAGATTGTGTTGTACTTAATGAATTAATGGAAAAACACGGCGAGTTAAATGCTGATTGTTTAAAGGAATATGAATTTTTACGTAAACCTGATGGAGATGCGATTGCTGATTTAGCGATTGCCAACTTTATTGAAATGCGCGATAAAACAGCTGATAAAACGTTTTTATTACAAAAGAAAATTGAAGCTAATTTTAGTACAAAGCATCCCGATAAATGGATTCCATTATACAGCATGGTTACTTATACGCCAAGCATTAGATACAGTGAGGCTTTGCGTGATGGAAACAAACAACAAGCTATTATGGATAAAATAATGATGATGCCAAACATCGAAACAAAATGGGATAGCGAAGAAGTTGAAAAATCTATTTTAAATTTATTATAAAATGGACGTAAGATTAATTGCATTTGAAAGATTGCTAAATATAATGGATGATTTAAGGGCTAAATGTCCATGGGATCAAAAACAAACTTTCGAAAGTTTAAGGCATTTAACTATTGAGGAAACTTATGAGTTAAGTGACGCCATTTTAAAAGGTGATAAAAATGAAATTAAAAAAGAGATTGGTGATGTTTTATTGCATTTAGTTTTTTATTCAAAATTAGGAAGCGAAACAAAAGACTTTGATATTACGGATGTCATAAATTCTTTATGTGAAAAGATGATTTTTCGTCACCCCCATATTTATGGTGATGTAAAAGTTGAAAATTCAGAAGAAGTGATTCAAAATTGGGAAAAATTAAAACAAAAGGAAGGAAATAAAGGCGCACTATCTGGTGTGCCAAATAGTATGCCTTCTTTACTAAAAGCATTACGAATACAGGATAAAGCAAGAGCCATTGGTTTTGATTGGGAAGATCCAAATCAGGTTTGGGAAAAAGTGCAGGAAGAATTAAGCGAATTACAAGTTGAAGTAAAAGCTAATCATCAAGAGAAATTAGAAAACGAATTTGGAGATGTGTTTTTTGCCTTAATTAATTATGCACGTTTTTTAAATGTAAATCCTGAAGACGCTTTAGAAAAAACAAATAAGAAATTTATTTCGCGTTTTAATTATATGGAACAAAAAATTTTAGCTCAGGGAAAAGCTTTAGCTGATTGTAGTTTAACGGAAATGGATGTGTTTTGGAATGAAGCAAAAAAGTTTGAGAATTAAAAAAGAATGTCAATCATAAAAAACATATCTACCTATTTACTTTCTAAAAAAGAGAGTCCGAAAACCGTGAAACAATTTTTTTCCTGGAATCAATTGTCTAAAGTTTTAATTATATGTTACGATAATCAATTGAGTGATAGTGTTGATTTTATTAATTCTTGTAAAACTGATAATATTTCTGTTCATGTTGCTGTTATTTTTAATGGAAAACTTGAGAACGCGCCAAAGCCTCATTTTGAACATAGTATATTAGACAAAAAACAATTTTCATTTTTTAATTTGCCAGATGAAAATACAATCCAAAAACTAAATGCCAAATCATTCGACTTATTAATAAATTTAGGTGATATCGACCAAATGCAGGCATTTGCATTAAGTAAATTGGTTGCTGCAAAATGCAAAATATCAAACTTTCAAAATTCAATTTTTGATATGACAATAGATAAAGATAATTCGATGAACATTGCCAATTACCTTAAACAAGTAATTGTATATTTAAAAATGATAAAAACAAAATAATACTATGAAACAAGCAATAAATTTTACAGGAACTGGTGTAGCAATTGTAACACCATTTACAAACAAAGGAGCAGTTGATTTTCCTGCATTAACTAAATTAGTTGATCATATTATAAAAGGAAGAGTTGAATACATTGTTGTATTAGGAACAACTGGCGAAACAGCAACCTTATCAAAAGAAGAAAAGCAATTAGTAATTGCACATATTATAAAAGTAACTAAAAATCGTATTCCTTTAGTATTAGGTGTAGGCGGGAATAATACTGCAGAATTAGTTGAACAATTAAAGAAAGATGATTTAGCAGGTTTTTCTGCAATTTTATCGGTTTCTCCATATTACAATAAACCATCACAAGAGGGTATTTATCAACATTATAAAGCTATTTCAAAAGCTAGTCCGTTACCAATTATTTTATATAACGTGCCAGGTAGAACGGCTTCAAATATTGCGTGGGACACAACTATTCGTTTAGCAAATGAATTCAAAAATATTATCGCTATAAAAGAAGCGAGTGGAAATATTGAGCAGTGTATGAAAATTATTAAATACCGTCCTGATAATTTTTTAATTATTAGTGGTGATGATAATTTAACACTTCCATTAATTGCAAGTGGTGCAGATGGCGTAATTTCGGTGGTAGCAAATGCTTACCCAAAAGATTTTAGTGATATGGTTCGTTCGGCTTTAGTTTATGATTTTAAAACGGCACAAAAATTACATTATAAATTAATGGAAATTACTGAACAATTATTTGCTGATGGAAATCCAGGCGGTGTAAAAGTTGTTTTGGCTAAAAAGAAAATCACTCAAACTTATGTACGTTTACCTTTAGTTGAACCAAACGATAAAGTTAAAGCAACGTTGAAAAAAATAGCTTATTAATAAATATAACTAATGAATTGCGTTAAGGATTGTAGCGAAAATCCTTTTGCCTATCTCTTGCAAAAGATTGCAGTGAAAAGCCTGACCCACAGGGAAACGCACGAATAAATTTTTAAAAAAATACTGAATCATCATGACCTTATCTCTTTTAAAATCAATGTGTGCTATTCATTCACCAAGTGGAAATGAAGTAGCGATGAAAGATTTTTTACTTGACTATATTAAAAAAGAACAAAAAAATTGGAAGCATAAACCGAAAGTAATTCATGGTAAAGGTTTTCAGGATAATATTATTTTAGTATTTGGAAAACCACGTACGGCTATTTTTGCACATACAGATAGTATTGGTTTTACGGTTCGTTACGGTAAGCAATTAGTTAAAATTGGTGGGCCACAAATAATAAAAGGTATTGAATTAGTTGGTAGTGATGAGAAAGGCAAATGTGAAGCAACCTTAACTATTGTTAAAGATAAATTAGAATATAAGGCCAAACGTAATTTTGAAACTGGTACAGAATTAGTTTTTAAAGCTAATTGGAGAGAGGATAAAGAATATGTGCAATGTTGTTACATGGATAATCGTTTAGGTTGTTTTAGTGCTTTAAAAGTTGCCGAAACATTAAAAGATGGAGTGATTGTTTTTAGTACATGGGAAGAACATGGCGGTGGTAGCGTTTCTTATTTGCAAAAATATTTAGCGGATAATTATAAGATATCACAAGCATTAATTAGTGATATTTCTTGGATTTCGGATGGTGTGTTTCCTGCAAAAGGTCCGGTAATTAGTATGCGTGATAGCATGATACCGCGCCGCAGTTATGTAAACCGAATTATTGATATTGCAAAAAAGCACAAACTTCCTTTTCAATTAGAAGTTGAAGGATCGGGTGGAAGTGATGCAAAAGAATTACAAATGGCTGAAAACGTTTGGGATTGGTGCTTTGTAGGAGCTGCTGAGCAATTTGTTCATACGCCAAACGAGAAAGTTCACAAAAAAGATATTGAAGGCATGATAGAGCTTTATAAAGCTTTAATGAAAGATTTGTAAACCAATTCGGATATTTTTTTTACACTTTCTTTACTTAAATTTTCTAAAATTGGAATATCAATAATTTGTAATTCTTTATAATGATTTATAATTACTGATTTTACTTCTGTTTCAAACGTATCGTTAAATACGATTGCTTTCACTTTAAAATGATTACTAATAAGATAATTAAGTGATAATAAAGTGTGGTTGATGCATCCTAAATAGTTGGATACAACCAAAATAATTTCACATTCTATTTTTTTTGCAATATCTATTACAAATTGAGTATCGTTAATAGGGACAAATATTCCGCCAGCGCCCTCAATGATAAGGTTATTGCTAGTAGCTGGAACATTAATTTTATTTAATTCAATTTCTACCTGTTCGAGTTTTGCTGCAAAGTGGGGTGAAAGTGGTTGTTTTAATAAATAGGATTCAGGATGAATAATTGTTTTTGAATTACTAATTAAATCACGAATTGTATCAGAATCTTTTCCTTCATTAGTTCCACTTTGTATCGGTTTCCAATAATCAGCTTGTAAAGATTCGGTTAATATGGCTGAAACAATTGTTTTTCCAACATTGGTTCCAATTCCAGTTATAAAATAATTCATGAGTTAAATAACTTTATGTATTGTTTTTTTATATCTTCTAAATTTAATTTTGCATTTATATAACTCACACATTTTGTTGTTATCGTATTAAATTCAACCTGATTTAGTTCGCTTAATTTTTCAATAGCCTCAATAAATTTTTGTTTATCAGCTAACGAAATATCAAAACCAACCGATTCATTTTTTAAATTGCGCCAAGGTGTTTGGTCGGATATTATAATTGGCCTTCCATGTTGTAATGTTTCAACAATAATGTGTCCGTAGTTTTCATTTTGTGTTGGTAATAGTAAGGCGTGATATTTCCCAATAGTAGAGCCAATCTCAAACGGTTTTAATATTCCGTTGTAACTTAATATGATATTTGGAGCTAATGTTTTAGCGTTTTCTAAACAGCTATTCCAATAATTTTGATCTTCAATTGGACCAAAAACATCAAAAACTATAGTTTTGTTTTTTATTTCTTTTAAAACTTCAATTGCAAAGTTCAGATTCTTTTTTTCTGAAATACGAGATATAAAGCAAAGTCTTAATGTGTTTTCTTTTTTGTCAAGAGGCTTAATTTCTGTTGCGGAGTTTGGTAAATTTGAAATTTCAGAAATTAGGACGTTTGTACCAATTCGTTTTTTTATTTCATTACTTTCTTGCTTTGAAGTTGATTGCCAATGGATATTTTTTAATAGCCGAAAACTTTTTGCATACATTAAGAATAGTTTTTTCTTTAATGCTTTTATTGCCAGCGCACCATCACCAAGCATTCCACGGGGTGCTAAAATAATTTTTGAATTTATTTTATTTTTCGCTTTCCATTTTAAAACATTGATCGTAAAATTTTTTGAAAATAAACTATTTAAATAAATAATATCATGCGGTGTATTTTTTAATAACTCCAACATAAATGATTCATTCAAATTTTCAGGACTCAAATAAAAAACTGTTCTGTTTTCAAAATTAGTCCATTCATTTGTTTTAATGATTTCGTATGCTTTATCAGATTTAAAATCTCTGTCTGTAGTAATAATTTTGAAATTAAAATCGTTTCCTAATTCTTTGGTTAAGGTAGCAATTGATTGTATTGGTCCGCCAGCAAGGTAACCAGGCAAAAACCAATCACTTAAAATGAGTATATTTTTTTTAGCAGTCAATATGGTTGGTTTTTATCCAATGGTTTAATACAACTAAATGCCAAACTCTGCTCCATGTTATTTTAGGATCATTTTTCAAAAAGCGATTCCAAATTAGTAAAACTGCTTCTCTGTTTACAAAACTAAGTTTAGAAAACTGTACTATATTTTCTTCACAAAATTCTTTTAACTCATCCTTTAACCAATCTTTCCAAGGTAAAATAAAACCCATTTTTGGTCGGTTTACAATTTCTGTTGGCAATAAATCGCCAAGCGAGTCAACTAATAATTTTTTTTGAGTATGAGGAAATTTATAAGTATCATTTATCCCTAAAACAAATTCAACTAATTTATAATCTAAAAAAGGAACTCTTACCTCTAAAGCCACAGCCATACTCATTTGATCAGCATCACGCAATAATACGTTTTGCATATAGGTTTTTATTTCAAACAAAGAAACTCTACTGAGTTTATGAGATTTATCTGTTTCACAATTTTTAATCACGTTTTGTATAAAGGCATTATCGTTATAGTGTTTCTTTAATAGATAATGAAAATCGGTTTGATTAAATAATTTGCGATTAATAGGGTAGGCATTAAATCCATTAATAACATCTAGGTTTAATATTTCAGAGGTTTTATCACCTTGAATTGATTTTTTATTAGCTGCTAATAGTTTGCCTAAAATTCCTTTAGCTGGAACTATATTAAGCC
>JAYVIS010000111.1:0-8051 GCA_043769975.1 Bacteroidota bacterium | reverse complement strand
ATAATTTGTAAAGTATTAAAACTTAGGGCATCCAAACTTCTTTCTACTTCAAAATAATCTGAATTAGTTTCAGTAGCTGTGCTCCAATTTAAATCAACATATCCATTATTTGGCACACCATAAAAATTTAAAAATTGGATAGGTAGTACCACACTAGTACAAAAAACACTTGTAATTGGCAGGCAGGTTGGCCCAGATAATGTACCCATAGCAGCTGTCCATTCAGAAATTCCACAAATTTCAATGTAATTTGACATTCCGCCCCCAGCTCCTGGTTGAATTGAACCACCAGGCATTATATAAATCCTACTGATACAAGGCAGTTTTAGCCTGTTGCTAGCCGTAAATTTTAAAACACCATAAATTACAATATTAGGGCCAGACGCGCATCCAGTATAATTTTGAGTATTTGTGATTGTAATGGTATGCGTTGGTTGTATAATTACAGAATCACCACAGTTTGGAACGGCGCCACACGACCAATTTGCTGTTGTGGTCCAATTAGCTGTTCCTAACGAAATACAGGTTGCTGATTTAGATTGATATGATAAAAATAAAACCAATAAAACCAATAAAGTTTGAATTATATTGTATTTTTTATTCATTTAAAATTATTTTGAATTTAAAATTAGTATTTTTTTTGAATTAATACCAAATTAATACTTTATTTTGAAATTTGAATGTTAATAATAATAGCAAAGTATTAATTTGTTAAATCATCAAAAGTTATAAAAATCTTATTTTTTTTAATATTTATAATTTAAATTTTTAAAACAACAGGAAAATCTGTATAATTTTTTCACTTTTTTAATAAGGAACATCAGTTTTAGTCAATACTCCGTCCTTGTCTATTTTAATTTAATTTTTGATTTTGTGTGTTTTTAGAAATAATAATAAAATAAAAAAACTTAAATTTTAAACAAATAATAATTTAATGTTAATTACTTATAAAAATGTTGATGATTTTTAGATGAATGGTTTAGCTATAATCAATCTTAATATTACATTTGGCGCAAATAAATAAACTATTATGACAAAAGAAGTATATATCGTATCTGCAGTAAGAACTCCATTAGGTTCTTTTGGAGGAACTTTAGCAGGAGTATCTGCTACAAAATTAGGTTCAATCGCAATAAAAGGCGCTTTGGATAAAATAAAATTAGATCCATCTTTGGTAAACGAAGTGTTTATGGGTTCAGTGATACAAGCTAATTTAGGACAGGCACCAGCTCGTCAAGCTGCAAAATTTGCAGGTTTACCAGATGCAGTCAATTGTACAACCGTAAATAAAGTATGTGCAAGTGGAATGAAATCAATCTCATTAGCAACTCAAGCAATTTTATTAGGAGATGCAGATGTTATTGTAGCTGGTGGAATGGAAAACATGAGTCAAGCGCCATTTTATTTAGAAAATAATCGTTGGGGTGCTAAATACGGAAACGGTGTGGTTGTGGATGGTTTAGTAAAGGACGGTTTAACTGACGTTTATGGAAACATTCCAATGGGAAATTGTTCTGATTTATGTGCAAAAGAAAAAGGATTTACACGTGAGCAACAAGATGCATTTGCAATTGAATCTTATACGCGTTCGGCAAATGCTTGGAAAGCTGGTAAGTTTACTGAAGAAGTTGTTCCAGTTGAAATTGTTACAAAAAAAGGAGCTGTTTTGTTTTCAGAAGATGAAGAATATAAAAACGTGAATTTTGAAAAAATACCAACTTTAAAACCAGTATTTGGAAAAGAAGGAACTGCTACTGCTGCTAACTCATCAACAATGAATGATGGAGCAGCAGCATTAATATTAATGAGTAAAGAAAAAGCAGAAGTTTTAGGATTAAAACCATTAGCTAAAATTATAGCTTATGCTGATGCTGAACAAGCACCAGAATGGTTTACAACTTCGCCTTCAATTGCATTACCAAAAGCAGTTGAAAAAGCAGGCTTAAAACTAAGTGATATTAACTATTTTGAATTAAACGAAGCATTTGCAACAGTTGGTTTAGCAAATATTAAATTAATGAATTTAGATGCATCTAAAGTAAATGTGAATGGTGGAGCGGTTTCGTTAGGTCATCCATTAGGTGCTTCTGGTGCTAGAATTATTGTTACTTTAATTAATGTGTTGAAACAAAACAATGCTAAATATGGTGCTGCCGCAATTTGTAATGGTGGCGGTGGAGCTTCGGCATTAGTAATCGAAAATATGTAAAATAAAAAATAAGTGAATAAAAAAAAGCTCAGTAATTACTGGGCTTTTTTTTTATTCTAAATCATTAAACTTATACCCAACTCCTCTGGTGGATAAAAAATAAGTTGGAATTTTTTGATTCAATTCAAACATTTTTCTAAAATTAAGGATGTAATTATCAATGGTTCTGGAGGATGGATTTTCATCTTTATTCCATAATTTTTCTAAAATAAAATCTCTTGAAATAACGGTATTCTTGTTTTCAATTAAGAGCTTTAATAAGGCAATTTCTCGTTTTGACAATGATTCTGTTTTACCATCTATTTTTAAAACAACATAAGTAGCAAAATTTATCTCACACTTATTAAACTTATAAATAGATTGAATTTCATTTTTATTTACAGAATGTTTTAAAACAATATTAATTCTTAGTAATAATTCTTCTAAGTCAAATGGTTTAGTAATGTAGTCGTTTGCTCCTAATTTTAGACCTTCAATTTTGTCTTTAATATTATTTTTTGCAGTTAAAAAAATGGTAGGAATGTTAATGTTTTGCTTTAACATTTCTTTATATATATCTGTTCCAGATATATGAGGTAACATAATGTCAAGTAAAATTAAATCGGGCTTTATTTTATTAATAGAGTCTATTGCATGTATTCCTGTATTTAAAGGATATACCTCATAATTTTCTAATTGAAGGTTTAATGTTAATGTATCTAATAGTGATTTTTCATCCTCTATTATCAGTATTTTATTCAACATAACTATTGGTTAATCTAATTTATTCACAAAATTGGCATTTACTATTGACAATTTAAAAAAAATATCGTAACTATGTATAACTAAATAAATCACATGAAAAAAACAATTACTCTAATCACAGCATCGGTATTTACATTTTGTAATGCGGTAGCTCAACAACCTACAAATGTGAAGGTTACACATTCTTCTTATTCAAAATTGAATAAAGCAGATGCAATAATTGAAGAACCCGTTTCTCCGAAGAGAAAATGTGCGACTCCCCAATTAAATGAAACCTTTGAAAATTGGATTCAAAAAGAAATCTTAAAGCAAAGTCAATTTGCTAATGAAAAAAAAGCAGTAGTTGTTTATAATATTCCTGTTATTTTTCATATTATCCATACTGGTCAAGTTGTAGGATCTGGTTATAACTTAAGTTTAACTCAAATTACTTCTCAAATTACTATTTTAAATGCAGATTATAGAAAATTGAATAGTGACCAATCTACTTATTTAACTCAACCGGCATTAGTTGCAGTTGCAGCGGATATGGAAATTAATTTTTGTGCTGCAAAAGTTAGTCCTACTGGATCTGCTTTA
This sequence comes from Bacteroidota bacterium, assembly GCA_043769975.1. Taxonomy (GTDB): domain Bacteria; phylum Bacteroidota; class Bacteroidia; order B-17B0; family Aurantibacillaceae; genus UBA4416. The sequence continues at coordinate 4,519 of JAYVIS010000111.1, read as the reverse complement.
GCAGAACCTGGTGTTGAAAGAATTTTAGCTTCAAGTAAAGGATGGACAAATCCTCCCTATACTGCAAGTAGCACATATTTAGAGAATACAGTTAAAGCTAACTCTATTTGGGACCCAACAAAATATTTTAATGTTTGGGTAACTGAATTGAGTGGTGGTATTTTAGGATACGCTCAATTTCCAACAGTTCCAGCAGGCACTGTTCCTATTACTGATATCGTAGGTTGGGGTGGAAGCGCTACAACTGATGGTGTTGTTGTAGATTATAAATATTTAGGAAATTCATCATATGCACCTTATAACAAAGGAAGAACATTAACACACGAAGCTGGCCACTGGTTAGGATTAAAACATATTTGGGGTGATGATGGATCTGCTTGTTCAGGAACTGATAATGTAACTGATACTCCAAACCAAGCAGGAGAAAATTATACATGTCCAACTACAAATGGTGCTGTTAAAACTGATGCATGTACAGCGGCTAGCCCAGGAGTTTTGTATCAAAATTACATGGATTATTCTGATGATAAATGTATGGTAATGTTTACTGCTGGTCAAAAAGCACGTATGCAAGCAGTTATGGCAAATTGCATACGTCGTAAAAGTTTAAACACATCTTACGTTTGTTCATCAGTTGGTATTAATGAAACGGTTTCTAATTTAGAAATGAGTTTATTTCCAAATCCTTCAAGCGGCGAGTTAAATGTTACTGTTGATTTATTAAATACAGATGATGTTACAATCTTAGTTGTTAATACATTAGGACAAACAGTTAAAGAAGTAAATCAATTACATTCTAATGGTGGAACTATTAAGTTAGATTTATCATCAAATGCTAATGGTGTTTATTTTGTTACTGTAAAAACTAATACGAGTTCAAAAACTAAACGCTTTATTTTACAATAAATAAGGTAATTAGTAAAAATAAAAAACTCCCAATTGAATTTCAATTGGGAGTTTTTTTATTGTTTAAATTTAAATTAATCCATTAATAGGGCTCTTGAAATTACAATTCGTTGCACTTCGCTAGTACCTTCATATATTTGAGTGATTTTTGCATCACGCATTAAACGCTCAACATGATAATCTTTTACATAACCATAACCACCGTGTACCTGAACAGCCTCTGTAGTAACCCACATGGCAGTTTCTGATGCAAATACTTTTGCTTGTGCGCTTTCTTTTTCACAAGGTAATTTTTGATCTTTTAACCAAGCAGCTTTGTAAATTAATAAACGAGCACATTCGATACGAGTTGCCATATCAGCTAATTTAAATTGGATAGCTTGGTGTTGAGAGATTAATTTCCCAAATGCTTTTCTTTCTTTTGAATAAGCTAAAGCTAATTCGTAAGCACCTTGAGCAATTCCTAATGCCTGCGATGCTATTCCAATTCGGCCACCACCAAGAGTTTTCATGGCAAATTTAAAACCAAATCCTTCTTCACCAATTCTATTTGCTTTAGGAACTTTAACGGCATCAAACATTAATGAATGCGTATCGCTTCCTCTAATTCCCATTTTGTTTTCTTTAGGTCCAACTGTAAAACCTTCCATTCCTCTTTCAACAATAAGGCAATTAATTCCTTTATGTCCAGCCTCAACATTAGTTTGAGCCATAACTAAATATACAGATGCAGAACTTCCATTCGTAATCCAGTTTTTTGTACCTGTCAATTCATAATAGTCACCTTTATCAATTGCTAAAGTACGTTGAGAGGTTGCATCGCTTCCAGCTTCTGGTTCTGATAAACAAAATGCACCAATAATTTCTCCTTTAGCTAAAGGAACTAAATATTTTTGTTTTTGTTCTTCATTTCCAAAATGCTCTAAGCCCCAACATACTAATGAATTGTTTACACTCATTACAACACTACATGAAGCATCTATTTTAGAAATTTCCTCAACTGCAATACTATAAGAAATAGCATCCATTCCGCCACCGCCGTATTTTGGATCTACCATCATGCCTAGGAAACCTAACTCTCCTAATTTCTTAATTTGATCAGCAGGAAATTTTTGATTTTCATCACGCTCTATAACGCCTGGTTTACATTCATTTTGAGCAAAATCTCTTGCTGCACTTTGAATCATTAATTGCTCTTCGGTAAGTTGAAATTGCATATTCTATATTTTTAGTATGTAATAAATTTTAGTGTTTAAAAATTAATTCTCTTAATTAGATAACAAACTTTTATAATTTTTGTTTCAAAATAAATTATAAATGAATGACTTCTCCATAAGCCGCAGCAGCAGCTTCCATTATCGCTTCACTCATTGTTGGATGTGGATGAATTGTTTTAATTAATTCATGGCCAGTTGTTTCTAATTTACGAATAGCTACTATTTCAGCAATCATCTCAGTAACGTTTGCGCCAATCATGTGAGCTCCTAATATTTCACCATATTTAGCATCAAAAATTAATTTGATAAATCCATCTTTTGCACCAGAAGCACTTGCTTTGCCTGAAGCAGAGAAAGGAAACTTACCAACTTTTAATGTATAACCTGCTTCTTTAGCTTGTTTTTCTGTCATTCCAACAGATGCAATTTCTGGTTGACAGTAAGTACAACCAGGTATGTTTTTATAATCGATTGGTTCAGTATGAACACCTGCAATTTTTTCAACACATGTAATTCCTTCTGCACTAGCAACGTGAGCTAAAGCTTGGCCAGGAACGCAATCACCAATAGCGTAATAGCCCGGAACGTTAGTATTGTAATATTTATCAACTACAATTTTGCCTTTATCGGTTGCTATTCCAACAGCCTCTAAGCCTAAACCAGTAATATTGGCTTCAATACCAACAGCTGACAAAACAATTTCTGCTTCTAAAACAATATTTCCAGTTTTAGTTTTTACAGTTGCTTTGCAAATATCTCCTTTAGTATCAACGCTTTCAACAGATGCTTCTGTCATAATGTCGATACCAATTTTTTTCATAGATTTTTCTAATTGTTTAGAAACCTCTTCATCTTCAACTGGTACTATGTTTGGTAAAAATTCAACAATGGTAACTTTTGTTCCCATGGTAGCATAAAAATAAGCGAACTCAATTCCAATTGCACCTGAACCAACCACAATTAATGATTTTGGTTGTTTTGGTAAAGTCATTGCCTCACGGTAACCAATAATTTTTTTACCATCTTGCGGAAGGTTTGGTAATTGACGAGAGCGAGCTCCAGTGGCAATTATAATATGTTTCGCTTCATGAGTTTCAGTTTTACCATCTGCTAATTTCACATCCACTTTTTTACCAGCTTTAACAGTTGCTGTTCCCATAATCACATCAATTTTATTTTTTTTCATCAAAAATTGAATGCCTTTACTCATACCATCTGCAACATCACGACTACGTTTTATAATAGCTGTAAAATCAGCAGAAATATTATCAGCACTAATGCCATAATCTTTTGCATGATTTAAGTATTCGAATACCTGAGCACTTTTTAATAATGCTTTTGTAGGAATACAGCCCCAATTAAGGCAAATACCACCTAGGTTTTCTCTTTCAATTATTGCAGTTTTTAATCCTAATTGAGAAGCGCGAATAGCAGTAACATAACCGCCTGGGCCACTTCCTATAACAATTACATCGTAGTTCATAGTGTTGATTTTTTTGAGTTGCTAAATATATCTTTTTTTTTATTTAAAATTGGACTTATAGTCGAGAAATAATAGATGTTGGTAGAACAATATTTTGAAATTCCTTTTGATCTGTATTTTTGTCATCAATTATTTTTAAAACTAAGTTTGCCGCTTCAAATCCAATTTGTTCAATTGGTTGGGAAACTGAAATAATGCTTGGTTTTACAAAATCAAATAAACTGATGTCGTCAAACGAAGCAAATTTTAAACCTTCCTTTTCGGCATCAAAGTTTAATTCGTTAAAAACGTTTAAACAAGCTGTTGCTAAATTATTATTTAAGGTATAAATGGCATCAATTTTCTTAGGTTGATTAAGCGCTTTTACCAATGCTTTTCGTACTTCATTTTGAATATTATTGAAAGAAATTTCGACAATATTATCATTATTATGAGGTAAACTATGTTTTTCTAAACAATCTTTAAAACCCTTAATACGCTCTGATAAAGAACTAATATGAGATGGAGAAATATTAAGCGCTAATATGTTTTTGCAGCCTTTATGAATTAATAAATCAGTTAATTCGTATGAACCTTGGTAATTATCAGCAACCACATAATTTGATTTAATATCTGGTAAATAACGGTCAATAAATACTATAGGAAAGTTTTGAAGTTTATCTCTTTCGAAAAATTTACCAGATGTAGCTGTTGTTGCAATAATTAACCCATCCATAAATTGCTGTTCAGCAAATAAAGAAATCAATGATTCCTCTTTATGTGAATCTTCATCAGTGCTACATATCATTAAGTTATATCCTTTTTCAGCTAAGGTTTTTTCAACATGCTTAGCAATATTTGAATAAAATGGATTAGAAATATCTGCTACCAATAATCCAATTAAATGACTTTTCCCTGTTCGTAAAGCTCTTGC
>JAYVIS010000110.1:0-2416 GCA_043769975.1 Bacteroidota bacterium | reverse complement strand
TCGGATTCATAACCCGAAGGTCACGAGTTCAAATCTCGTTCTCACTACTAAGGTTGTTTCCTAATAGAAACAGCCTTTTTTGTTTTAAAATTCCCATCTGAAAATACCGATACTTTGCAATTTGTATATTATAGTTTTTTAGTATTAAATGGTTTAACATTTATAATAACAGCCTACGATAAGAAATTGGCCTTCAAAAAACAAAATAGAATATCTGAAAATAAGCTATTGTTATTAGTAGCTGTTGGAGGAACTAGTGGAGGATTATTAGCGATGTTGATCTTTAAGCATAAAACTTCGAAAATGTCTTATTTGTTAAAGTTTTTTTTAATTATGATTTTGCAAATTCTTTTGATTTGGTTTCTGTTTAAGAATGATTTCATAAACTAATAGTTAAAAAAAGCTCTTCATTTTTGTGAAGAGCTTCGTTTGAAATTACTAAAATAATATTTATTTAAAATTCGTTTACTCCTTGAACTGTTGTATACTTCATGGTGTATTTAATTCCTGGATTCATATATTTATATGCACTGTGAGCCATTAACGCCGCTTCGTGAAAACCACATAAAATTAATTTTAATTTATTCTTATAAGTATTAATATCTCCTATAGCATAAACGCCTTCAATATTTGTTGAATAATCATCTGTATTAACTTCAATTGCGCTTTTATCAATATTTAATCCCCAATTTTCTATTGGGCCTAATTTCGGACTTAATCCAAATAAGGGAATTAAATGATCAGTTGAAATTACAGTTTGCTCATTTGTTTTACTATGCGTCATGCTAACAGTTTCTAATTTATCTGAACCAGCAACAGAGTTTAAAACTGTATTTAGGTGTAATTTAATTTTTCCTTCCTCTGCTAGTTTCATTACTTTATTTACACTGTCTGGCGCACCTCTAAATGATTCGCTTCTATGCACTAACGTTAATTCTGAACAAACATCTGATAAAAATATAGCCCAATCTAAAGCACTATCTCCACCACCAGCAATTACCATTTTTTGATTACGGTATTTTTCTGGATCTAATATCATGTAGTTAATCCCTTTTCCGTTTTCAAATTGCGTTAATCCTTCAACTTCTGGTTTACGAGGTTCAAAACAACCTAAACCACCTGCAATCACAATAACTTTTGCTTGTATTTGAGTACCTAAATTTGTCGTTAATAAAAAATCTCTATCACCTCTTTTTTCAAGTGACTCAATTCGTTCTCCTAAAGTGTATCCAGGATGAAAGGGTTCAGCTTGTTTTACCAAATTTTCCACTAAATCTTGAGCTAATACACTAGGAAAACCGGGTATATCATAAATAGGTTTTTTTGGATAAATTTCAGATAATTGCCCACCTACTTGTGGCAAATAATCAACTAAATGGCAACGCATTTTTAAAAGGCCAGCTTCAAAAATTGCAAACAAAGCAACAGGACCAGCTCCAACAACAGCAATATCAGTAGTAATCATTTTATTTTTTATTATTCTTTAAAAATTCTTGAACCAATTGTTCGTCTGTTTTTCCTAAATTTTTGATGCAGGCTTTTGCATCACGTTCCCAAGCTGTATTTGGATATTCTTTTATGATTTGGTCGTATATTTTTTTTGCTTCTGTTTCGTTATTCAACATGGAAGCATCATCATAAACTTGAGCTAATAAAAATAATGCAGCACCTCTATTTCTAAACATTGGAAATTCGTCAGTACATTTTTTTAGTAATATTTGCGATTGTTGAAACTTACCTACAGATTGTGCTATTTGTCCCGCCTTTAATAAGAAGATAGGAGCAAGGCTATCATCTTTACAAGTAGATGCAAAATTATTAAACGCATTAATAGCTTGTTCAGCTAAATTAGGATCAACTTTATTTGCTTTAAGTAAAATGCTATCCATTCTTGTTGCATCTAAAAGCAACATTTTACAATCACCGCCAATAACAAGTGCTTTAGTTGAATCGCCTTTTAAAGCTTCTTCTTTTTTTGTTTCGTCGCTAGTCCCACAAGAATTTAGTAGAACAACTGCTGAAATTAAAATTCCTATTTTTTTTAACATGATATTATTTTTTTGGTATAAATACTTTTGTTTTGTAATCCGCTCTAAATTTGCCTTTGCTGATGTCGGCTAATTTTCCACTAATCATTTTTCGTTTAAAAGGACTGATTTTATCTGTAAAAAGAATGCCTTCGATGTGGTCGTATTCATGTTGAATAACACGAGCTATAACGCCATTATAAGTTTCTTTATGCTTTTTAAAATGTTCGTCATAATACTCAATTGTTAAATCAGGTTTACGCAACACATCTTCTCTAATTTTAGGAATACTTAAACAGCCTTCATTAAATTTCCATTCTTCACCTTCTTCATTTGTAATGACGGCATTAATGAATGTTTTTTTAAATCCATCCATTTGTTTCATTTCT
>JAYVIS010000109.1:0-40769 GCA_043769975.1 Bacteroidota bacterium | reverse complement strand
CCAGTAACGATAATTACAATATTCATGTATTCAACATGTTTAACAGTAATATATGCTTCTAATTTATAAACCTTACGTACAATTAACATCAATGTTAATACCATTGCGAATCCAGAGAATACAGCACCTGATACGAAGTAAGGAGGAAAAATTGTTGTATGCCATCCTGGTAAAATTGACGTAGCAAAGTCCATTGATACAATAGAGTGAACCGAGAATACTAATGGTGTAGATAAACCAGCTAATACTAAAGATACTTCTTCAAAACGACTCCAGTGACGAGCACTTCCACCCCAACCAAAACTTAATAAACTATAAATCTTTTTCATTTTTGGTTTAACAACTCTATCTCTAATCATTGCAAAATCAGGAATTAAACCAATATACCAGAACACAATTGATACAGTAGCATAAGTAGAAATCGCAAAAACGTCCCATAATAATGGCGAGTTAAAGTTAGGCCAAATAGAACCAAATTGATTTGGTAAAGGGAATAACATATAATCTAACCAAGGACGACCGGTGTGAAGTGTTACGAAAATAGCCGCACAAAGTACAGCGAAAATCGTCATCGCTTCAGCTGAACGGTTAATTGCCATACGCCATTTTTGACGGAAAAGCAACAATACTGCTGAGATTAATGTACCGGCATGTCCAATACCAATCCACCAAACGAAGTTAGTAATATCCCATGCCCAATCAACACCGTTATTAGAACCCCAGGCTCCAATACCAACTCCAATTGTGTACGATAAACATCCTATACCCCACATAAAACCTAAAGCAGAAATGGTAAACAAAATATACCATAATCTATTTGCCTTACCTTCTATAGGCGCAATAATATCGTCGGTGATGTTTCGGTAAGTTTTGTTACCTAATATCAAAGGTTCTCTTATCTGTGATTCTGCGTGCATATTATTATTAATTCAGAATTTATAATTTAATTTTTTAGTTATTTTTAAGAATGGTGTTCTTCTTTGTGTCCTTCTGCTTTTTCTTCATGTTTACTTGCAGCATGAGCAGCGTGAGTGTGCATTTCCTCTTCTTGATTTCTTACTTTTAACAAATAAGAAACTGTTGGCTTAATACCTACTTCTTCTAAAAGAACGTAGTTTTTATCATCAGCTCTCCATTTATAAATATCAGAAGATAAATCATTCACATCTCCAAACATAATTGCGTTTGTTGGACAAGCTTGTTGACAAGCAGTTTTAATAGAACCATCTACTATTGGCATTTTAGCAGCCTTAGCAACTAATTTACCAGCTTGTAAACGTTGTTGACACATAGAACATTTTTCCATTACACCACGACTACGAACTACAACATCTGGATTTAACACCATACGTCCTAAATCTTGTTGCGCTGGATTAATATCAGTAAAATCAGGATTAGCGATATAGTTAAACCAGTTGAAACGACGAACTTTAAATGGACAGTTGTTAGCGCAGTAACGAGTACCAATACAACGGTTATAAGTCATCATGTTTAATCCTTCAGAACTATGACTTGTAGCTAATACAGGACAAACAGTTTCGCAAGGAGCATGATTACAATGTTGACACATCATTGGTTGGAATGTCACCTTCGGGTTATTTGAAGGATTTTCCATATCTAAATACATTTGTTTTCCGCCAACATGCTCTTCATGAGCCTTGTCTTTAGTCATATCAGATGTATAATAACGATCAATACGTAACCAGTGCATTTCACGCGTTTTACCAACTTCTTCTTTACCAACTACGTGAACATTGTTTTCAACTGTACAAGCAACTACACAGGCTGCACAACCAATACAAGAAGTCATATCAATTGTTAAACCCCATTTGTGATTCATTCTTGGAAATTCATCCCATAAATCAACTGCAGCTATTGGTGTTTTTCCTCCGCCATGTGCAGGTAATGCAGCAATTGGATTCCAAACATCTTTTTCTTTACTTTTATATTCATTTAATGAAACTTCGCGCAACAAATACTCTTCACGACCCATGATAGTGTGGTGAATTTGAGTAGCTGCAAAGGTATGTTCTTCAGATGTTTTCTTAACAGAAACAGATAAATTCGAATTAGTTAATGTATCGTTAGCAACAGTAACAAAAGGAAAAGCATTTTGGCCAACACCTAATGCAACTTTCATGTCTTTTCCTGTTCTTCCGTATCCAACTGCTAAACCAATAGTTCCTTCAGTTTGGCCTGGTTGAGGATAAACTGGTACTTTTATAGTTACGCCTCCTACTGTTAATTCTGCAATAGAACCAATAATATCTTGACGTTTCATTTCATTTAAACCCATTTTAGCTACATCGGCTGGGCACATTGTAATATAATTATCCCAAGTTACTTTAGAAATAGGATCAGGCAATTCCATTAACCATGGATTATTACTTTGGTTACCATTTCCTAAACCAACTTTTTCATATACTACTAATTCAAATTCTCCACCTTTTGCAGAAACTGCTGTTGAAGCAGCTTTGTTATAATCAGGCGTAGGATAACTCGTTTCTACAGCAGTCATTGCAGCTTCGTGTTTTGGAGCAACTGTTTCTTTTGGAACAACTGTATTAGTAACTTCCGCAACTAATTCAGCAACAATTGCAGCAACACCTGTAGCTTCAATTTTACCAGTTGAGTCTAATTTTGCAGGAGTAAAAGGAATATCTTTTACAACAGTTACTTTTAAAACACCATCATGTAAAGTATGAGCCCAAAAAGATGCGAAATCTAAATATTTACCTTGTTGAGGAAATACATGATTATTCCAATATCCTTGTAAGTATGTTAAGTAATCAGCCTTAATTCCTGACCATTTTAATAATGTATCTTGAACTTGGCGAGTTCCTTCGTATTTAGGAGCTCTAAAGATTTGATTAATTGTTGGTTGTTGTAATGAATAATGACCACGTTTTGGATTTGCATCACCCCAAGATTCTAAAAAATTATTATCAGGACAAACATAATCAGCAAACATTGAAGTTTCATCTAATGATTGAGAGAAAGAAACTTTAGTTGCAATTTTTTTGTAAGCAGCTTCAAATTTTAAAGATGCTGGTGCTGTATAAACTGGGTTACAATTGTAAGTCATTAATGTACCTACTTTACCAGCATTCATATCAGCAACTAAGTCGATGAAATCTTTATCATTACCTTGCTTTAAATTAAAATGTAATTCAACATCCACTGTTTTGCCATAGTTATCAAGCATTTTATTAATACCGTTCACTAAAGTTTGACAAGCTTCGTCGTTATAACCACAAACAACAATAGAGTTTCCTTTATTAGAAACCAATTCTTTTGCAGCTTTTACAATTGCTTTCGAAGCATTAGCATTTCCAATTTTTCCATCAGATACTTTTGCATTTCCTGTAGCACTTGCAACTTCATTATATAATGCAGCAATTACTTTTCCAAATTCAGAAGGTTTAACCATGTAACGCTCATCTGCGTTAGCACCAGTTAAAGATAAATTAGCCTCGAAATGGTAGTGTTTACTCATTTCTAAGTTTTCACGATTAACTTTACGTGTTTTGCTATATTGATTAGCAAATTCAATAGGGTTTAACCAAGTTCCTAAGAAATCACAAGCAACACCAACTATTGTTTTTGCTTTTGAAAAATCATAAGAAGAAACTACAGATTTACCAAATACATTTTTATTAGCATTAATTAATGCAGAATAAGAAATAGCATCATAGGTAACATGTTTTGCATTAGGATATTTTGATGTAAATTCAGCAATAACAGCCTTTGTAGAAGGGCTAATAACAGTAGAACTTAATATTACAGCTTGGCCAACAGATAAAGATTTTGAAACAGCATCATCAACATTTTTCCAAGTTGTTGCGCTTCCTTTAGCTAAAGGTCCATTTAAACGAGCACCATCGTACAAACTTAATACAGAAGATTGAACACGAGCACTAGTTGCACCGTTACTTACTTTAGATAACTCATTTCCTTCAATCTTAATAGGACGACCCTCGCGAGTTTTTACTAAGATAGAAGCATAATCATGTCCATCATAAAAAGTGGAAGCATAAAAATTTGCTACACCAGGTGTAACTTCTTCCGGCTTAACAACGTAAGGGATTGCTTTATTAACAGGAGTTTCGCAAGCAGCTAATGCAACAGCAGCTGTACTAAAACCCATTACTTTTAAGAAATCTCTACGGCTAGTGCCATTTGTTTTTGCATCATCACCAGTAAGAAAATCTTCCATTGGTAACGTTTCTGCAAACTCATTGTTTTTGCTTTGTACAAAGTCTTCGCTGTTGTTTAGTTCAGGTAAGCCTTTCCAGTATTTTTTTGACATTGACATGTTTTATATTTCTTGTAATTACCGGTTTTTAACAATTAATAGTGACACTTAGCACATTCAAGTCCGCCGATTGATTCAACCGTAAACTTAACACCATACTGTCCTTTATATTTTTCTTTTAATGCTTTATGCATTTTATCATAATATGCATTTCCTTCCATGGCAACCTCAGTCTTTTTGTGACACTCGATACACCATTTCATTGTTAATGGATTTTTTTGCTCAATCGTAGTCATTTTTTTAACATCTCCATGGCAAGTTGCACATTCTTGTTTACCAACAACAACATGCTGCATGTGACTAAAATATACGTGGTCAGGCAAAGTGTGAACTTTAATCCATTTTAAAGGATTTTCAGGCTTATCATACTCCCCAGATTTTGGATTGAAACCAGCTGCATCATAAATTTTTTGAATTTCAGTTTCGCCATATTGAGGCCCTTTTTGAATTCCTTTATGGCAATTCATACAAACATTTACTGAAGGGATACCTGAGTGACGAGATTTTTCAACCGTATTGTGGCAATATTGACAAGCGATTTCGTTATCTCCGGCATGTAACTTATGAGAGAATTTAATTGGTTGTTCTGGATGATACCCTTTTTGAGTTGTATAATCATAATATACACCTAATTTGTAACAAGCATTCCAACACGATTTCATTCCAACAAATAAAATAATGATTCCGAATACACCAACTAAACGACGGTGACCAGACATCCAATGTTTTACTTCTTGCCCAAAAGTCATTTCAGAAACTTCTGATTTTCCTTCTTTTTTATTAAATGAATTTGCTAATGAATGACGAACGCTTCTTAAAGCACCGATGATAATTGCTAATAAAACAATAGACCCTAATAATAAATACAAAGGATCAATAGCGCCTTTTGCTTCTTCAATAACTTCTCCAGTTGGACCGCCTGTTGTTGTAGTAACTTTTGCAACCTCAACAGGAGGAGCAACTACATAGTCAACTAAAGCTTTCAATTCAGCATCTGATAAAAACTCAAATTCACTCATTGCATCAACACCACCATTATTAGCTACTAATGTTTTTGCATAAGCATCGCCAGAAGCAATAACCTTATTGTTATTTTTAATCCATTTTGTTAACCATTCGGCTTCTGGCTTTGGAACACGACCAGCTAAACCAGCTAAACCAGGGCCTGTTAATTTTTGATCAGTTAATGCATGGCAAACTGCACAATTTTGTTTGAAAATTTTAGCGCCATCTTGAGCTTTTACGTTAAATGAAAAAGCCAATAACAGAAAAACCGCAGAGATAAAGGGTTTTAAAGAGAAATGAGACAAATTGTTATGCATAGAATTATATCTAATTTTGTATGTGTTTAAGCAATTTAATGACATTATTATGACAAAAATGTCCGTGCAAAAATAACAGAATGTTATATAATTAGGTAGTAATTTTTGTATTTTATTAACATTTTTCGTAATTTATATTGATTCTAAATAAGGGTTTTATAAAAACTAAACGAATATAATGATTAAGAAGTTAAAACTTTAGACAAATGGGTATATTTTAAAGCTAAAATTTAAAACATGTTTAAACATTAACAAAAGTATGTTGTTTATATTTACAAAATAGATATGAATACCCATTACTCAATAAAAGATTTAGAACGATTATCGGGCGTAAAAGCTCATACGTTAAGGATTTGGGAGCAACGCTATGGCATATTAAAACCGTTGCGCTCTGATACAAATATTAGATATTATTCTTCCAGTGATTTAAAGCGAATATTAAACATCTCTCTTTTAAATAATAATGGGGTTAAAATTTCCAAAATAGCAAGCTTGCATGATGAAGAAATTTTAAATCAAGCACAACATATTTTAAACAATTACAACAAAGAAACTGATCAAATAGATAATTTAGTTTTTAGTATGATTGAAATGAATGAAGTGAAATTTGAAAAAATAATTTCGAATTGCGTTATACATTTTGGTTTTGAAAATACGATGGAAAAAATAGTGTTCCCGTTTTTAAAACAAGTTGGAAACATGTGGCAAATGGGCATTATTAATACGGTTCAAGAACATTTCATTTCACACCTTATTCGTCAAAAATTAATTGTTGGTATTGATGGATTGTTTGAGGAAAAAATATTAAAACCAAAAACATTTTTACTTTACTTGCCAAATAAAGAACTTCATGAATTAGGTTTGCTATATTCTCATTTTTTAATAAAATCAAAGGGGCATAAATGTTTTTATATTGGGCAATCCGTCCCTTATGAAGACCTACTAAAAGTTAATGAATTAGTTTCACCAGATGTAGTAATAACTTCATTTACAAACCCTACTGAAGATACCCCTATTCAGGATTACTTAAAATTAATCTCAAAGATTTTTAAGAATAAATCGATATTAGTTTCGGGGAGATTATTTTATCAAAACAATCTAAAAATTGATTTCCCAAACAACGTTTGTTTATTAAATTCTTTCCAAGAATTAAAAAATATGCTTACAAGTGTTAACTTTACAGTTAATGAAGCTAAGTCCAATTAATTTTATTCTAACAACTCTTGTTTTTATTTCATGCTCTGTAAAGAATGATGAAGTGAAAATTCCTGAAACTATATTATCGCACGAAGAAATTGTAACGATTCTAACGGAGTGTTACTTGGCAGAAGGTGCTTCTGGTATAAATGTGAAAGCTGTTACTGGACAAAACATCGATTCGGTTTATTTATTTAATCCAATAAAAGACAATCATTGCTCGAAAGGGAAATTTGATTCATCTATTTCTTTTTATTCTAAACATCCCGTTATGTTTAAACAAGTTTACGACGAGGTATTAGAACGTCTCAATAAAACAGCTGCAAAAGGAAAATATGACAAATAATATTTCAGAAATAAAATCTTTATCTAAAGAAATTTTTGCAGAAATCATTTCTATCAGGCATCATATTCATAAGCATCCTGAACTTTCATTTAAAGAATATAAAACATCTGAATTTGTGTGTTCAATTTTAGATAAGCATAAAATATCTTACACTAAAAACATTGTTGAAACAGGCATTATTGCAATTATTGAAGGAAAAAATCCTAAAACAAAAACGATTTTATTACGCGCCGATTTAGATGCCCTGCCAATTGAAGAAGAAAATAATACAGCATATAAATCAATACATGCAGGCATTATGCATGCATGTGGGCACGATGTACATTCAGCATCAGTATTAGGGACAGCTATTATTTTAAACAAATTAAAACACACATTTAACGGAACAATAAAAATTATGTTTCAACCTGGTGAAGAAGTTTTACCTGGTGGCGCATCGTTAATGATTGAAGCTGGTGTTTTGCAAAACCCATCAGTTGATTTAGCCATTGCTCAGCATGTTTTTCCAAGCATGGAAGTTGGTAAAGTTGGCTTTAGAAGTGGCATGTATATGGCAAGCACCGATGAATTACACATTACCATTAATGGCAAAGGTGGACATGCGGCGATGCCAGCTGAATATATCAATCCTTTAAATGTTGCAGCTGCAATAATTCAAGAAATAGAAAAAGAATTTCCTTTTTATTTTGATGAAGATGGGGTTTCAAAAAACAGCAATAACCATATTCCAACAGTTGTTGCATTCGGTAAAATTGAAGGCAAAGGAGCAACTAATGTTATACCGGCAAGTGTTTATATGGCAGGCACATTTAGAACAATGAATGAACCATGGCGTGCTGAAGTAAAGGAAAAAATAAAATCAATTATATTATCTGTTTGTGAAAAATACAAAACAACTGTCGATATTAATATTGAAAATGGTTACCCTTTTTTGGTAAATGATACTGAATTAACCACCCGTTGCAAAGCTCTAGCGATTGACTACTTAGGTAAAGAAAATGTTGAAGATTTACCACTGAGAATGACAGCCGAAGACTTTTCGTATATCACACAAAAAGTACGAAGTTGTTTTTATCGATTAGGAACAGGCAATAAACAAAAGGGAATTACTTCAGGTGTGCACACTTCCACCTTTGATATTGATGAACAAGCTTTAGAAATTTCGACAGGTTTAATGGCTTGGATGGCTATAAATGAAATGCAATAAATTACCTCATCCTTACATACTTCTGATATAAAAAAGAAGAACTTAAAGCCGCTAAAAAGAAAAGCCACAAGCGAATTAATTCTGGATAAATTTCTTTCAATCCAAAATTTCGTAGGAAAATTCCATAAAATGCTTCCAATCCCCAATTGAGCGGAGAAATTACACTTATCTGTTTCATTATTTCAGGCATTACAAAAGTTGGAACCCAAATGCCTCCAATAGCCGCTAAAATAATTACAAACACAGCGCCAAACAATGAAGCCTGATCATGAGAGTTTGAAATAGTTCCTACTAATAATCCAAATCCTGTAGCTGCTAAACCTGCTGAAAAAGCCACTAAAAATAACAGCAACACATTATCGCCAACATTTAGTTGTGGTAATCCCATTAATGGCAAAACATATAAACCAACGCACAACATTAATCCAAACTGAATTAAACTCACAATAATATAAGTCAACATTTTTCCCAATATTACAATCATATAAGAGCCTGGCATCGTTAATAAACGAAATGCACTTCCGTCTTCACGTTCTTTAATAATATTTCCAGCTAAGGGAATACATATAAAAAACATAGCAAAGAGTGTCCATGCTGGTACGTTATGTTGCACAGAGTTTGGGATAATAGTTGAATTATTATACGATGCATATTCTTCTGTAGTTGTAACTAAAGGTGCAGTTTCCAATTTTTGAGGAGTAGCATATGGAAAATTTTCTTGCATTTTTTCGTTAAGCGAAGTTGCCATACTTTGCATTTCTATTTGCGAAATAATACTTGAAATGGAATTACTTATGGTTGTTTTAAAAGACAGTTTGGTAATTGGATCGAAAAATAATTGAAGCTGCAATCGGCTAGTATCAATGGGTTCATCCTTAGTAATCGTATCGCCTGTGAAACTATTTAATAGTTTGGAAATTCGTTGCGTTGATTTTTTTCTTAAATTTTTACTTGTGTTTTCAGGGATTACAATTCCTATTAAATAACTACCATGAGCAATTTCACTTTTTGCTTGCTCATTAGTCATATTTTTTTTTGTGATTGCAAAAAACTTTGAGCCAGCTAATGATTTTTCTAAAGATGATGCTAGTGAATCATTATCTCTATCAACAATTAATAAAGGAACAGAAGCCTCACTTACCGAACGAAATGTGGTATCTTGAATAAGTGTGATGATTAAAATTAAAACAGTAGGCATTATAAAAGTAATCGCTAGCCCTGCTCTATCGCGTGTTAAAACTTTATATTCTTTATATATGCTATATAATAATTTCATTTACTTGTCTCTAAACTTGCTGCCAGTAATTTTTAAATAAACCTCTTCAATACTATTACAATGATTATCAGCGATTAATTGCTTGGTTTTTCCTTCTGTAATTAATTTCCCGTCATCAATAATTGCGATGTGACTACAAAAATCTTCTGCCTCTTCTAAATGATGTGATGTGTATAAAATTGTCATTCCTAATTCGGTATTTAAATTTTTTAAATACTCGATAATAGCTTGTTTCGACTGAACATCAACACCAACAGTTGGTTCATCCAAAATAAGAAGTTGTGGATTATGCAAAAGGCCGGCTATTAAATTTACGCGTCGTTTCATCCCACCAGAATAAGTGCTAATTTTTTGATGTGTATTTTCTTCTAAACCAAGAATAGATAAATTTTTAGTAATTCGTTCTTTCAGTTCTGAGGTTTTTATGCCATACATATGTCCCAAAAACATAAGGTTTTCCCAAGCTGTCAGTTTAGGATATAATGCAATTTCTTGCGGAACAACACCAATCATTTGCTTACATTCTTTACTATTTGATTGATGTGTTTTTCCATTGATTGTAATTGTTCCTTCATTTGGGGAAAATAACCCACACAACATTGAAATTAAAGTGGTTTTTCCAGCACCATTCGGCCCTAATAAACCAAACACACAGCCTTTTTCGATAGTAAATGAAACATTATTTACTGCAGGACGAGGAGCATCTTTATACTTTTTGCTTAAATTTTTTATTTCAACCAGTGCTTCCATTTATGCGTTTTCTTGTAAGAATATTTTCATTTCACAAGTTGCTACTAATTCGTTATTTGAATACGAATTTGCTTCAATAATAGAAACATTCATGACTTGAGTTTTTGTAATAACTTCCGTATATATTTCTGTTCCGGATGGTGGTAAAAAATTAATGACTAGGTTTTTTATATTTCCAATAAATCCTAAAACAGGCTTTGTTCCATTTTTAACAGCAGAATAACCAGCCATGCTTGCGGCAGTTTGCGCCATGTTTTCAACTATTCCCGATTCAGTCAACTTATTATTCTGAGTTAAAATATGACTATCAATAATGTCAAAACCTGTAATAATAGAATTCTCATCGCATTTATAAATTCTACTAATCAAAACCAAAGGTGGACGTTGAGGAATATAGTTTAAAATGGAATCTGTATTTATTATTGGATTTTGTAGGTTATTCATAGTCAGAAATCGTGCACAAAAATACGCTTATATTAGGATTAATCAAATTTGCGAGCTACCTAAATTACCAATGTGTTACAATGCATTATTAAAATCAATCAGTAGTTTACAAACATCAATGTAATCAGTTAAAGGCAGAGTTTTATCAACATCATAAATATCATGATAGAAAGTAACTCCTCCCATCGTATAAATAAAAAAACACGGAACCCCTTTTTCTGAAAACCAATAATGGTCGCTATTTGCAGCTTTTCCTCTTTGCTTGATTTGAGAAACATATTTATTTTTGTCGTTTACAGCAACTAATTTCTCGAATTGAGTTTTAAAAACAGTCGCATTAACGGTCATAATTCCATCACTTCCAGTCCCTAGCAAATCTAAGTTCGTAAGAAATTTAATTTTTGACAATGGAAACAACGGATGTTCGCTGTAATATTTTGACCCGAGTAAGCCAGCTTCTTCACCACTAAACAAGAAAAATGCAATGGAATACTTTGGCGGATTTTTTTTATAATACTTAGCTAAATTTAACAAAACACTTACGCCACTTGCATTGTCATTAGCCCCAGGAAAATAAGCAGTTGTGCCCATTGCGCCTAAATGATCATAATGAGCTGAATACACTAAAAAACTATCTGGCTGTTGTGTTCCTTTGATATAACCACATACATTTTGGCATTTAAAATTTTGAATGAATTTATTTTCATAAATAATATCAATGTTTTTTAATTCATTCGGAAAAGAATCTTTTAGTAATTCAACTACAGCTATATCTTCGAGGCTGGTTGCTACTGTATAAGTCAGTTTTTTTCTCAACTTAATTTCTAATGGAGCTTCCTTCCGAGCATCAAATGCCTTATAAGTAAAGCTATCTGTTTTAAATAATTGATATCCTGACTTTTGTGTTTTTGAAGATGGATCGATTAAATAGTGAACTCCCGCATCTAATCGCTTGCCATCTATGATAACTGAAATTTTACCCGGAAAGGTGTTTACATTAAATTTATAGGGCTGAGAATATGATTTTCCAATTGGCAATAATCCAATTGTTTTGAATTCACTCACTAAATATTTAGCTGCTTTATTTACGCCATCATTCACATAGCCTCTGCCTAAAAACTCCTTTGAAGCTAATTTTTTTATTATAGCTCGCGCATAGGTTGTATCTTGAGCTTTGGAGAATAAAACTCCTAGAGAGAAAACGAAAACAAATAGGTGTTTATACATCATTTATTAATTTAAGAAAATCGCTTTTCAATTAAAGCATTTAATGTTTTTACCAATTCATTATCATCTTTCCATAAATAAATCCCTTTTAAACCTTTAAAATAAGCCATTGCATCTTCTTTGCTATTGGCTGAATTTAATTGTTCGATGGCAATATTATATTCGGTAGAATTAGAAGAAAACAATTCGTTAATGAAACGAAACTTATCATTTATATTAATATTAAGTTTAGGATATGTATTTTGTTGAATAGAAACTTCAACAATTGGCTCGTCTATTTTTACAGGTTGTTGAATGACTATTTTCTCCTCAACTACTTTAATTGGTTCTTCTAGTTGCGCTTTCACAACTTCTATAATTTCGGCTGGAGGAATAACTTCCATTAATTTTAAATGCAAATTTAATTCGGGAGAAACCTCATGATGTTCTTTTAATACTAAATAAGCAGAAACCAATTTATTAGATTGGGTAATAGCATTGTGAAGTTGGTCAACATAAGCCGCGCTTGGCGGTGTATGTTTTTCAAATTTCTCTATTGCAACTTTTAATTCGGCTAACGAAGAAGTTAATTGTTTAAATAAAAGATCAGTTTGCATATATTGTGAATAATTAAGAATTAAAAATACAGTATTTTAATTTTACTTAGATTATTTTTAGATTTTATATATAAATAGTAATTAACCATGTTTTTAGAAAACATAAAACAGAGCGCTCAAAAAAGGGGTTGGATAGAAGTAGTTTGTGGCTCTATGTTTTCTGGCAAAACGGAAGAATTAATTCGTCGTTTGAGACGTGCACAATTTGCCAAACAAAAAGTTGAAATATTTAAACCTCAAATCGATACGCGTTACCATGAAGAAAAAGTAGTTTCTCATCAAGGTAATGAAATTATGAGTACTCCAGTACCTGCAAGTTCGAACATCTTATTATTGGCAAATGATGTTGATGTAATTGGTATTGATGAAGCTCAATTTTTTGACATGGAATTAGTTAATGTATGTAAACAATTAGCAAATAGTGGTGTAAGGGTAATAGTGGCAGGACTTGATATGGATTTTAAAGGTCAGCCTTTTGGGCCAATGGCTGATTTGCTGGCATGTGCAGAATATGTTACTAAGGTTCACGCTATTTGTATGAATTGTGGCAGTTTAGCCCATATTTCGCATAGAAAAACTACAGAAACAAATTTAGTATTACTTGGTGAAACAGACAGCTACGAACCACTTTGTAGAGATTGTTATAATGCAGCAAATAAGATTTAGTTTTTTGATGAGTTGTTAAAAACAAAATCTGTTTTCATGATTAATTATATATAATTTTAGTGTTTATAAAAACAAAAAATGGCACACCTTATAGCTCCCTCAGTATTATCTGCCGATTTCGGAAATTTACAACGCGACATTGAATTAATAAACAATTCAGAAGCAGATTGGTTTCATGTTGATATCATGGATGGCGTTTTTGTTCCAAATATTTCTTTTGGATTTCCAGTATTAAAAGCCATTCAAAAACACGCGAAAAAACCAATTGATGTTCATTTAATGATTGTTGACCCAGATAGATATACACAGCTATTTAAAGATTGTGGCGCAGATATTTTAACTTTTCACATTGAAGCTTGCACACATTTACATCGCTCTATTCAAAACATAAAACAAGCTGGCATGAAGGCTGGAGTTGCTCTAAATCCTCATACTCCAGTGCATTTATTAGAAGATATTATTGCAGATATAGATTTGGTATGTGTTATGAGCGTAAACCCAGGATTTGGGGGACAAAAATTTATTGAAAATACCTATACCAAAGTAATGGCTTTGAAAAAATTAATTACTGAAAAAAATTCGAAAGCCCTGATAGAAATTGATGGTGGTGTTGATTTTAATAACTATAAAAAACTACTATCTTGCGGTGCTGATGTTTTGGTTGCAGGCAACACCGTTTTTGGGAATGCAAATCCTACAGAAGCAATCAAACAATTAAAACAATTATAAATTTACTAATCATTAAAACCTAAACATTATGGCATTTGAATTACCACAATTGGCTTACGCACACGCTGCACTTGAGCCACATATTGATGCAAAAACTATGGAAATACACCATGGTAAACACCACCAAGCATATGTTACAAATTTAAACAACGCACTTGCAGGAACAGATGCTGAAAAATTAAGCATCGAAGAAATTTGCAAAAACATTTCTAAATACCCAATGGCTGTTAGAAACAATGGCGGTGGACATTACAACCACTCTTTATTTTGGGCTATTATGGCGCCAAATGCTGGCGGAACTCCAAAAGGTGCTTTAGCTGCAGCAATTGAAAGTGATTTAGGTGGTTTCGAAAAATTTAAAACAGATTTCACACAAGCTGGAGCAACTCGTTTTGGCTCAGGTTGGGCTTGGTTATCTGTAAAAGCTGACGGAAAACTTTGTGTATGTTCTACACCAAACCAAGATAATCCTTTAATGGACATTGCTGATTGCAAAGGAACACCAATTTTAGGAATGGATGTTTGGGAACATGCTTATTATTTGCATTACCAAAATCGTCGTCCAGATTATATGTTAGCATTTTTTAATGTTATTAATTGGGACAAGGTTTCTGAATTATATGAAGCTGCAAAAAAATAATTAAAAATTATTTTACTGAATAAAAAAAGTCGCCATAAAATTTATGGCGACTTTTTAATTTTATAAACTTTTACTTATTCTTTTTTCTTATCAGATTCAAGCTTTTCCTTTAGCAAAGCCATCTCTTGACTTAAATCTTTTATTTGTTTATGTTGCTTTGAATTAACAACTGATAGATGAACCAAAAAGATGATGATTGCAAACAAAGCTCCAATAAATATTAAAGAAGGCGCATAATAAATTCCCAATAATTTAGCGATAACATCTAAGCCATTTCTCCAGATCGAAAATAATAATAAAAAAGCCGTACAGGTAATCCAAATAAATGAATATTCTTCGCGCAATTTTCCTTTAGAGATTAATCGAAAAATAAAAAACATAAAAATTACAGCAAGTATAATTGCAATAATTTGAAGTCTATATGGTATGACGTTTTCCATTAAATTTTAGACGAATATATAAAAAAATTGTTCCTAATGTTACTTTAAACATATAGTAAACTGTTTTGTAAGCTCTTATGGATGATTTACCACCTTGTCTTTCGCGCATTATGACAGGAACTTCGATTATCTTTAAATTATTTAATGCAAATAAAACGATAGCCTCAGGTTCTGGATACTCATCAGGATAATACTCCGACACAACTTGAAGTGCTTTATGATTAATGGCTCTATAACCAGATGTACTGTCAGTAATAGTAACTCCAACTAACTTTTTGTTTAACCATTTAAAATAATTTATACCAACACGCCTAAGCCAAGAGGATTGGAAACCTTCATTAGAAATATAACGCGAACCTATAACGACATCTGCTTGATTATTTAATAATGGAGAAATGATTTTCTCTAATTCACAAGGAGGATGTTGGCCATCGCCATCCATTTGTATCGCTATATCAAAACCGTTACGTAAAGCATATTTAAAACCTGTTTGAACGGCGCCACCAATCCCAAGATTTACTGGCAAACTTAAATGATGGATGTTGTTTGAGACTAAAATTTGCTTTGTATTGTCAGTTGAACAATCATTTATAAAAATGGGCTCAACAAAATATGCACTGTCGTAATTAGCGTTTTTTATCTCGCTAAACATTGCCAATACATTATCCTGCTCGTTATAACAAGGGATAATAACAGCAACTTTTACAGTTTTATTCATCTCTCTTTCCATTTCTACGCGCTTCATAATTTGGGGGTGAAAACATTAACTGTAATTCCTCAAGTTCTTTATGAGAATAGGTTACTTTCAAAAAAGTAAACTTGTATGCTTGATAAGTCATTCCATCAAAATGTAAAATACGATGCTTGTATAAATTTGACTGAAATAAATTTACAATAGAAAAGTAAACTAAACTTAATGCGAAAAAAGAAATGACAACAGTTTTAATCTTAGTTGAATTTATAGTATCAAACATCCAACTTACGAAATATCCAAACGGAATCGTTAATAATGCATAACCATGAATTAGTGCCCTCATTCCAAAAGAGCCGCCATAGCTCCAATCCCACCAACAACAAATCAAATAAATATTTAAAATAAAATAAACAATAAATGGGTAAAAAATAGCTTTGTTTTTTCTAAATAAAAAAATAAAACCAACAAAGAAAAAAACCAATACAGGAGTATAGATAAATAATCCTTTTCTAAAACTAAAAAACACATTCCAAAGTTGTGGATCACTCCAAAAAAAACGTTCATTGCTTCCATAGGAAAAAAACAAAAAGGAACCAGATTTAAGCTTCCAAAATATTAATTGCGGAATAATGGGGAGTAAAAAAAGGAGACCCGAAAACAGAATGCTTTTTATGTTGCTGAATACAATTCCAACTTTCTGTTTAAATGTATTAACATTATAAACACCCATTAATAATGGAATTAATAAAACAATTAGTTCACTTGGCCTAATAATAGTAATAAACCCAGCCGCAAACATAAACAGAAATAAATTTTCTCTTTTTAAAGTTTTCTGCCACTGTATGACGTTATAAATAAATATAGACAAAAGAAAAAACAAAACACCGTGTACAGTTAGACTTTCAGAAACGGTATAGTAAAATAAATTGGTTGCAAAAAACAAAGTCAATAATGTTATTGCAACTACCTTGTCTTTAAAAAACATTAATAATGTTTTTCTTGTTATCCAAAATCCTAATAGGGTATAAATCATACAGCCTAAATGTATACACCAAGCAAAAGCTGGTTCATACCCTGAACTTTGGCTACTTGAAATTAATTTGGCTATTAAAAAAAAAGGCGCGTAAAAAAAAGCCATGCCGTAAGTTACCTTTGGCACGTAATGCAAGGTTGGCGTTTCAATCAGCCAATATTGATGACTGTCGGGAACAAAATTTAAAGAATGATTATAACCTAAGTTAATTAGGTAACAATAATATTGGTCAACATCATTATTAAATGGATGATTTTGTGAACCCCAATTTATAAAATGAAACGTACTACTAAATGCAAACAATGCAATAAAGGCAAAACTAATTGTTGAATAAATATTTTTAGTCTCAATTAGTTTCAATTTCGTGGTATTAAATAAAGTGTAAAATTATTTTTTCTTAAAGACAGTAACCTTCATGTTATCAATTAAATTTTTTCCTTTAAAAGACATGGCAAAAACTTTAATAGCACTATTTGGTTTTAACAGATACTTTTCGATTCGGCCTGAAATTGTTACTTTTTTCCAACCATTATCCATCTCATCAAACTGATTTGCCCATACATAAAGCCATTGAATGTTCTTCCCGTCTTCCTCTAAAGAAATAGCTAAACCTAAATCCCTAGCCTTTTCAGCTGGCTTCATCATACATTCTGCAAACACATAAAAGGTTTCGTTAAGATGTAAATCATCTTTGATATTATATAAAACACCTTTCGAGTAATTGTATTTCTCGCCAACATAACATGCGTTATTACTTTTATAACCACCCAAAACAATATTCTCTTCTATGTTTAAATTTTCCATATCAAAGTAATCTTGCTTGCAAATGTTGTATTTTTTAGAAAAGCCTTTGAATCTTTTTTCATTAATACTTCCTAAGCTGGGATTCATAAACATATCCCAATAAGCTTCCTTAGTAATTTCAACGGAGTCCATTATTGAATTACAATACTGGTAGGCCATCATTTGATTCGCAAAAACAAACGGCAAACTAACAATCATGAGTGCAGTTTTTACACGAATGGTTAGTTTGTTAAGTAAAACGATCATACTTATTATAAAAATAGGATAAACCTCAACAAAAGCTCGGTTTCCAAAACATCCGCCATAAGACCAATAAAACCAAGATGCAGCAATATAGGTAAAAATAAAAAACGTTAATAGCAAGATCGTTTTTTTGTACCAACTTAGTTTAGAAAAAACAATTAATAATAAACTCACAAAAATAATTGGAGTATAAATAAACAAACCTTTTTTATAGCTAAATAGAATGTTAACTATTTCGGGTCTATCAAAATTAAAAGATGCCTCCTGATACGAATAGACAATAAAATCGCCAGTTTGCAAATAATAAAATACAAGTTGAATACCTACTATAAGAAAAAAGAGAATGATAGAACCTATAATAGCTAAGTATTTTTTTATAACTAATGTTTTTACGAACTCAATAAATGCTTTAAAGCTTTCGAAAAAAAAAGGTACAAATAAAATGACTGACGTGTTGGTTGGCCTAAGTAAAGCAATTAAACCAAGACTAGCGAATGTTAGAAAAACAAACTTATTTGATTTGGTTTGGATGAGCCTTGTTACGACATAAAAAAACAAAGTAATTGCGAAAAAAGAATAACAGTGAGACATTGAAGGCTCTTGAACAACATAGTGAAACAAATTTGTGCCGAAAAAGAAAATTAAGCCTACCCAAAAACTTATTTTTTTTGGAACCGAAAAAAACTCTGCAATTTTTCCAAGCAAAAAAACAGAAAGTAAAAAATAAACAATTGTGGCTATACTAACCAACATTAAAAACGTATCTGTATATCCGTTTATTTCAGTTCCAGCAACTGCAGAAATTCCAATTCCTACCAAAAAAAAGGGCAACATACAAATTGCGGTTCCGCAAAAATACCTGTTAATCTTTTTATCTTTATAGGTATTGAAATATGGATTATAAAAAGGATTAATTTTATTTTCCTTTTTTTCATAATATTTATAATCAAAATCCTGATAAATAATTGCCGCAGGCAAATAGCTGTAATATCCTAAACCATCAGAGGAAACAGAATTTACAAGTCCATTTTGATGAATGTTTAAAAACCGTTGACTTAATACAATTATAAATATGGCAAAGAATGATACAATGTATTTCTTATTCCACAATGCTGTCGTAATCGAATTAAACATTAATCAATAATCATTTCTGGGATTTCACCTTCAATAATTAATTTACCCAGTGTTGCATTTTTAATTTGTTCAACACTTACGCCAGGTGCTCTTTCTAATAACCGAAATCCTCCTTCAGGCAAAACATCTAAAACAGCTAACTCTGTAACTATTTTTTTCACACATCTAATTCCAGTTAATGGTAAATCACACTTTGGTAATAATTTTGATTCTCCCGCTTTATTTACATGTTGCATGGCAACAATAATGTTTTTTGCACTAGCTACTAAATCCATTGCTCCACCCATTCCTTTCACCATTTTTCCAGGAATTTTCCAATTTGCAATATCTCCATTTTCACTCACTTCCATGGCACCCAAAATTGTTAAGTTCACTTTTTGAGAACGAATCATTCCAAAACTCATTGCGCTATCAAAAACAGAAGATCCTTTAAGCAAAGTAACTGTTTGTTTTCCAGCATTAATTAAATCAGCATCCTCTTCACCTTCAATAGGAAAAGGTCCCATTCCAAGAATTCCATTTTCAGATTGAAGCACAACGTTTACTCCATCAGGAATAAAATTTGCAACAAGTGTAGGAATACCAATTCCTAAATTAACATACATTCCGTCTTTAACTTCTTTTGCGATTCTTTTTGCGATTCCGTTTTTATCTAACATGACACGTTTTGTTTGCAACGAAAATAATTAAAAAAAAGGAGAATATCGAGAAAAAAATCATCTAAAAACACAATTAATGAAGGCAAAGCGCCATAAATTAATATTTGCTTAATTGGAATTTAAAATCGTCCTCATCGGTCAATTTATCACTTATAATGCGCTCACCGTTTATATTTGTTTTTAAATATTTATTCTCAAAAGTTTTTATTCTAAATATGTTTTTTTCTATAAACTCAAATTTAAAACTTGAGGTAGAGTTATATATTTTTCCATTTAATGTAATTAATCCACCATATCCATAATCAATTCTAGCAACGGTGTTATTTATTGTTTTAATTTGAAATTTCCCATCCTTGAATAACGAAAAAACTAATTTTGTTTTGTTAACTGAATCTGTGGTTAGTTTATCGTTACTGTTTGAAAAATAACCAAACTTCACTGATTTTAAGTAAAGAGTATCTCTTCTAATTAATGTGAATTTATCAATGCTATAAATCTTAAAATCTGAATTATTTTCAATTTCTGGAGATAAAAGTCCCGTATTAATAATTCCAATTTTACACCCATGGTCCTTTATCACTTTAACGTCTTCTGGGCTTGGCGGCCTCGAATAAGCAATTAAACCTGTTTCGAACATATAACTAATATTGCCTGGAAAATCACAATTAAACAGAACATGAGTTTTATCTTTTTCGGTGTTATTAATATGTTCGGCAGTTTCTTTATTGTTTTCCTCTCTTTCCAAATAAAACAAATCTTTTTCAACTACTTTCCAACTTGTAAATTTTTCCTGAATGCCCTCTATATTAAAAGATGAGAATCCGAAAAAAAGAACAATTCCGATAAATAAGAATTTCTTAAGATTTGAGCTTGCAAAAAACTCATCATACATTCTATTTACAATTGCGCCAAATCCCAAAAAAACAATAAATGAAATGATAGTTGTAAATCCTAACATTTTTGTTTGAACGAAAGTGAAAAATAAATAAATAAAAACAAAAGATGAAATTAAGGCCAAATACATCGTTTTTTGTTTCATATATCTATACAACAATACAATTCCCAGTAAACAAAATAAAGGCGCGAAATAACCATATTGAATTTTCAAAACCTCTAAATAAAAATAAGAATCGCCTGAATGGCCTTCTAACGCTTGAGTAATATGTTTTCTATTAAAACCATATTCGATTTCTGCTTGAAGAGGATATCTCAGCATGATATATAATTGCCAAGGCATAGAAACAATTAATGCAATTATTAAGCTTTTTAAAAAATCATAGTATAATGAGATTTTATAAAAAATAGCTTTATTATTTGAAACAATATAAATGAACCAGCAAAAAAATATGATAAGGGCTACCAGCCATTTTGTTAAAATTGCAAGGCCACAAAAAACGCCTATTAATATAACGTATTTAAACTTTTTTTCTGTTGATACATAGTTTACAAATGCCCAGAAACTTGCTATAATCAAACCCATAAAAATAACATCATTGTGATCTGTTGCAATTCGCCCAGAAACAAAATCATTGATGTGATTATTTAAACTAAAAAATAAAGCGGCATAAAATCCTATTCGTTCGTTTGCAATTTTTTTTCCAATATCATAAATAAAAAATACGCTAAGGCACATATAAATTAAACTTGGCAATCTAACTGCAAAAGCAGAAGCACCAAACACTTTTATGCTTAATGCCATCTGCCACAAAAACCAAGGCTGCTTGTGTATCCATATTGTAGTGTCGCCCCAATCAAATCCATGTTTAAAAAAAGTTTTATGATAAAGCTCAGGAGAAAATGGATTTTCAACCATATTTTTCGCAACCAAACCATGAAAAACTTCATCCCAAGCAAATAAATAAGGGGCTAATAATATCATGAATAATTTCAAACATATACTCCCCAATACTAAAATAAAAATGGCTCTATTTTTAGTATTAAAAAACTCAAAATAAAAAACTGATACGGTAATTAACAAAAAAGCTATTCCTATTAATAGTTGAAGTGGTATAGAGAAATAAGAATTCATGACTAATAAAACAAGTTTAAGAATTTCATAAATAGGTTAGAACAGCAAAAATTACTTGTGAATTATTTAGAAAATTTAAACTTAATTAATAAATCATCAACATCAAACGAATCTTTGCCGGAATCTTTCATTGCAAAAATTTTAAGACAAGTGTTTTTTTGTGAAATTAGTTTTGATGGATAAAATAATGAGTCCTTAATTTGAATCCATTCTCCTTGTTTATAGGCAATGTCTTTTTGTTTAATTGATTTCCAATCAATGAGCTTATCACCAACATTTAATGAAACTCCAATCTCTCCTTCAACAGGCAATAAATTTTCTCTTACCCAAACTGAAATATACACTGATAAATTATATCCTAATAAACTGTCTGGAATTGTTTTACTGTAACCTACTCCATATTTGGAGATTGAATCAGTTGAAGAATAATATTTTCCAGAATACGCGTTATTTAACCGACGAGTTTTCTCAATAGTAAGAGTGTCATTTTCTAAATTTACTTCAGCATTTATGACAACTACATTTTCTTTTACATTCCTATTTTCGACCCGTGTACATGCAAAAAAAACAAAAACAATTATAATATTAAAATAATAAATTGTTTTCACAGTTTTTATTTCTTTCTTACAGTAACCTGCTCAATTCTTTTTTCGTACTTCTCTCCTTGAAAAATGCGATGAACATAAATTCCAGGAGTATGGATTTGGTCTGGGTCAAGTTCGCCAAGCTCAACTAATTCTTCAACCTCAGCAATAGTAATTTTTCCAGCCATTGCCATCATCGGATTAAAATTTCTGGCAGTAGAACGGAAAATCAAATTTCCTGCAGAGTCACCTTTCCATGCTTTTACGATTGCAAAATCTGCTTCGAAGGCATGCTCCATCAAATATTCTTTTGTTTCACCGTTATATGTAAACGTTCGTGTTTCTTTGCCAATTGCCACTTCGGTGCCTACACCTGCTGGCGTATAAATAACTGGCATGCCATACCCAGCAGCCAAACAACGTGTTGCTAAAGTGCCTTGCGGAATTAATTCAACTTCAAGTTCACCACTAAGCATCTGTCTTTCAAACTCAGCATTTTCGCCAACGTATGAAGAAATCATTTTTTTTATTTGCTTCGTTTGCAGTAATAATCCTAATCCGAAATCATCAACACCAGCATTATTGCTGACACAAGTTAAATTTTTAGGGCCTTTTTTTACTAATGCAGCAATACAATTTTCGGGAATACCACATAGGCCAAAACCTCCAACTAAAAGTGTCATATTATCTGTAATATCTTTTACAGCTTCTTCTGCGTTTTTTACAATTCTGTTTATCATGTTTCTTGTTTTTTTATTCTATATCAAGCCCATTATCAATAATCTCTACTTCATTAGCAGCATCATATTTACTGCAATCTAGCTCCACATCACCCATGTTTGGTGGTTTTGAAAAACCAGCTTTTGTAAATTTCAGTTTTGGATCAGCATAAATTTTTTGAAAAAACTTACCCCAAATTGGTAATGCCATACTTGCTCCTTGTCCTTCGTTTGTCGAATTAAAATGGACACTTCTTTCTTCACCACCCGTCCAACAACCAGCAACTAACTCAGGAGTTAATCCCATAAACCAACCATCTGCATTGTTTTGAGTTGTCCCAGTCTTTCCAGCAATCTCATTAAATAATTTGTATCTACTTCTCAATCTACTTCCTGTTCCGCCATCAACCACGCCACGCATTAATTGAATCATAGCAAAAGCATGTTGCTCGCTAAAAACCTCATCGGTTGTTGGCACAAATTCTTCTAAAACTTTTCCGTTTTTATCTTCAATTCGTGTAATAAAAGATGGCTGAATGTATGTTCCTTTATTTGCAAAGGTTGCATTTGCTGCCACCATTTCAAACACCGAAATATCTGGAGTACCTAAAGCAATTGAAGGCACAGCATCTATTGGCGATGTAATTCCCATCCTTCTTACTAAATTAATTACAGCGTCTGGTCCGTATTGTTTCATAACCCATGCTGTTACATAATTAATTGAGCCAGCAAGTGCTTTGCGCAATGTTATCATCTTACCCGTTCCTTTATTTCCATCAGAATTCTCAGGGCACCATTGTTTTCCTTCAGGTAAATCAATACACGTTTTTACATTTGGAACTTGGTGGCAAGGACCTAATCCATTTTGAATTGCTAGTGCGTAAACAAATGGTTTAAACGTTGAGCCAACTTGTCTTCGCCCAACTTTAACATGATCAAATTTAAAATGCCTATGATTAACACCACCAACCCATGCTTTTATGTAACCAGTTGTTGGCTCAATGGCAACAAAACCCGTATGTAAAAAAGATTTATAATACCTAATACTATCCCAAGGAGTCATGGTTGTATCAATATCTCCTCGAATACTATAAACCCTCATTTTCACAGGCTTTTGAAACTCTGCAACAATTTGCTCTCGAGATATTCCGGCATTTTTTAAAGAACGGTATCGCTCACTTCGTTTCATTGAGCTAATCATAATATTTTCAATTTGCTCTTTATTCACATTCCATGCAAATGGAGCATTTTTTTTCGTTTTACATTCTTTATTAAATAGTTTTTGCAAATCATACATATGCTCTGATACAGCCTCTTCGGCGTATTTTTGCATTCGCGAATCTATTGTTGTGTAAATTTTTAAACCATCTCTGTATATATTATACGGTTT
Organism: Bacteroidota bacterium; assembly: GCA_043769975.1. Taxonomy (GTDB): domain Bacteria; phylum Bacteroidota; class Bacteroidia; order B-17B0; family Aurantibacillaceae; genus UBA4416. The sequence continues at coordinate 16,325 of JAYVIS010000109.1, read as the reverse complement.
ATTTGTTTCAGGATTAATGTGTTTTGCACACCAATCTTTCATAAAATATTCTCGTAAATATTCCCTAAAATACGGGGCTAAACCATCGTTATGATCTTCGGGTTGAAATATAACTCCTAAAGGCAAAACTTTTAAACTGTCGTATTTTTGTTTTGACAGAACTCCATATTTAACCATTTGAAACATCACAACATTACGGCGATGCAAGGTAGTATCTGCTTTTTTTATTGGATTAAATACAGAAGGGTTTTTAGCCATTCCAATCAGCATTGCTGCTTGTTGAACCTCTAAACTATCCTGATTTCTGTTAAAGTAAATTTGAGCTGCTGATTTTATTCCTACTGCTTGATTTAAAAAATCAAACTTGTTTAAATACATAGAAAGTATTTCATCTTTGGTATAATTTTTTTCAAGACGAGCTGCGATAACCCATTCTTTTAGTTTTTGTAAAACCATTTTTGGCTTACTTAACTTTTGGCGTGGGAACATCATTTTTGCTAACTGCTGCGTTAAAGTACTCCCTCCGCCTTTATTCATATTTCCGGTAAGTATTCCAGATGCAGAACGCCCTAAAGCTTTTAAATCAATTCCACTATGTTCTGTAAAACGAGCGTCTTCAGTGCTTATTAAAGCATTTATTAAATCTGCATCTAATTCATAATGTTTAACATTAACTCTATTTTCTGCATAATATTTTCCTAAGGTTTTATCATCACTGCTATAAATGACTGTCGCTAAATTACTTTTAGGGTTTTGCAATTCTTCAACGCTTGGCAAATCAAAAAACACTTCAAAAGAAATAAGTGTTATTAATAAAAATAAAATTACAAAAGGACTCCACACAAACAACCATGTGAGTTTAATGTATTTGGAGTTTTTTTGTGAAGCCATAATAATAATATGCAAAGTTAATTTAAAAGTTTAGACATGAAAATTTAAGATTAAAATTATATTTCCTCTAAAAATCAATGAAACCTGCATTTTTGTCGGCGAAACCGCTAAAATACTTAGTTAAAAGTTTATAAAAATTCAAAAAAAATACCTATGTTTGTTATTAAAATACTTATATCATGAAAAAGTTATTATTACTTATTGCTTTAATTTTCAATTTTGGTTTTTCGCAGATTGCAAATGCCCAAAAAAATGAGAAAGATGCTTTAGAACAAAAGAAACTTGCAGACTATAATAAAAAGAATGTTTTCAATGAAGCTGAAGCTATTTCACAAACAAAAGCCAAAGGCATTATTCCTTCAGACATAAAAGGTTATGTTGAATATTTAAGAAATGACTTTTATTCGAAGAAGGCATTAGAAAGCCAACCTCACAAACATACTCCATATGAAACGCCTCAAGGCTTTGAGGAGACTGTGATTTATCTGAACCCAAATAAAACCATGAGTATTGGTTGTCCTAATATGGGTTTTGAAAATTATAATTTTTCTGGGTGGACTGGAGGAATTGGAACTGTGTCTACAGGAGTAACATTGCCAATTTATACAGCTACTGGAGCAAGTATCGTAAATCCAGCTGGTAATAATGTTTCTGTAAGAAACACAGCTAATTATCATACTATTATGACTAGGCCAACTACAACGAATAATGTTTATCCTAACTGTTCTTCTTTTGGTTATGATAGCGTTACAACTCATGCATTAGGCGCTGGTCATATTTCGGATGTTCCTTTTGTAAGTCCATACAGTTTTGATCCAGTTTCTGTTAGAATGAATGGGACCAACGCAAGCTATAGAGGGTGTAGATTGAAATACATTACTACTTCTTCTGCCACAAATAAACAATTATTATTTAGTTATGCTTGTGTACTTCAAAATGGTGGTCATCCTGCAAATCAATCTCCTTATTTTTCGGTTACTGTAAGAGATGAGGGAACTGGATTAGTTTTACCAGGTTGTACTTCTTATACATTTAATCCTGTTTCTTCATTACCTTCAGATTCATTAAAAATGACATCTTCTCCTGGTTACACGGGGGTAAGTTTCAGAAAATGGAATTTATATTCTGTTGACTTATCTACATTACCTTTAGGCACCAACGTTTCTATTAATTTTGAAGTTGGTGGATGTTCACAAAGTGGGCATTGGGGTTATGCTTATGTTGATGCAGAATGTGGTGGAATCGGAACACCATATGCAAATATGTGTTCAGGAACAACTTTTGCAACACTTGTTGCTCCTCCAGGCTTTAATCAATATCAATGGTTTACTCCTTTAGGAGTGCCAGTTGTTGGCGGAACAAATGACACACTAATTGCAAATCCAGCTACTCCTGGGCAAGTTTACACTGTTCAAATGGTTTCGCCTGGTGGTTGCACGGTAACTCTTACTGATACAATTAAATTAACAACAGTATCAATTATTAATATTAACGCTACAAATTCTTGTTTGGGAGGTAATTCGGGAACTGCTTTTGTATTAGCAAGTGGTAGTAATGGTATTTATACTTATACGTGGACTAGTACTTCTGGGCCAACAACTGGCTCCGTCGTCGGAACAGGTCAAACTGCAACGGGATTAGCTCCTGGGTCCTATAGTGTATTAGTTGCATCAACTACTTGCGGTTTAGCTTCTGCTAATATTGTCGTCGGTGTATCTCCTCCATTTTTTACTGTACAAAATAAGCCTTTCTGTGGAACATCTGCTTTTATTCCAATTGTTGGAGGCTCTGGTTTCCAATGGTATGGTGGCCCTGCGCTCTCACAAACACTAATTCCTGCTCCAGTTGGAATTAATGATACTTTATATATTCCATCTGCTATTGCGGGTGATGTATACACTTTAGTTTATACTACCGCTTCTGGATGTAAAGATTCGGTTAAATACACTTTAACTTCAATACCTGGAGGGACGGCATTTTTATCAAATATTGCGAATGTATGTCCGGGTAATACAAACGGATCAGCCAGTTTATCTTTAAACACAGCATTTCCTGCCCCATATAATTATTATGTAACTGGTCCGGGAGGTCCAACGGTTGTGTTAAACACAACAACAGGGTCTACACTTGTAACCGTTTCTCCATTAGCAGTTGGTGTTTATACTGCTGTAATTAATGATGGGGTCTGTATTTACAATAATACATTTACTATTTCAACAATACCAACAAACTTTACGGTAACTGCAACCAACACGGTATTATGTTTCCCTACTGATACAGCAAAAGTTTATTTAAACTTTGGTGCAACCTCAGGCCCTGCGGTTTGTGGAATAGATCCATCCTTATGTTCAGGTCCAGCAACTCAATTGTTTAATACTGGTCCATTTACATCAAATAGTGCTACATCATATCCAACGCCTTATGGGAATTTCTATACCTATGCCAAGCACCAGTTTTTAGTTAGAAAAGCTGATTTAAATGCAGCAGGTATTACAGCTGGAAAAATTTCAAGTTTAGCATTTAATGTTTTAAATTTAAATTCGAGTATAACAAGTTACCCGAATTTTAGTATAAAAATGGGTTGTTCGCCTTTAAATGATTTGCCAAATGCTGGTATTACTCCTACTGCTTTTATTGGTGGTTTAACAACAGTATACTCAACAGCATCTCAACCAGTGACAACTGGATGGGTGACACATAACTTTACACAAAGTTATGTATGGGATGGTATTTCAAATGTATTAATTGAAGTTTGTTTTGGAATGAATACAGCTTTTACTTGGAACAACAACGTTTCGGTTGAATTAAAACAAATGCCATACATTTCTACAATGTTATACAGAGAGGACGCTGCCCCAGTTTGTGCTGGTCCTCAATTAGCAAATAATAGTGGCGCGATGGTTAGTGGTGCAAACATGTTACCAAATATGCGCTTCGGATATTGTGGATCGGTTTTACCGGCTAGTGCTTATACTGTTGCCGTTTCATCTAATGGAACAATCACAACTAGTTATGCAAATGATTCTATAAAAGTAGTGCCAACATTTACTGCTCCACCATTAGGTAATGTGCCTACTGTATATACAATTACTGTAACAAATCCACAAGGATTATGTACTGCAACTCAAACAGTAGCAATTCTATACCCATCGAGTATAATTAATATGACAACTGTTCCAACTTCATCAATCATTTGTGAAGGAAGTACATTAAACTTATCTGCAACTGGCGCTGTTAACTATAATTGGTCTTATTATCAAATTGGCGGTTTATTGCCAATTGCAAATACCCAATCAATTTCAGTAACTCCGCCAGCCATTGGAACTAACTCATATATTGTTACAGGCACATCACCTTGTCCTGGTGCTCCAGATACAAAAACTATTACAATTACAGTGATGCCAAAAGCTAATTTACTTATCTCTCCATTGCAAGATGTTACGAAGTGTTTAAATAAAGCTTATGTTATAACAACAGGAGTAGGTTCTACAACACCAGGAAATACAGGAGCACCTTATTCATATAATTGGACTGCTTTACCGAGCCCTGCATCAATCGGAACAGGATCTAGCTATTCTGCAAATTCAAATGTTACAACAACATTAGTTGTTACTGTAAACGGGGTTTGCGCAATTCCAACTAGTGATACAATTGTGATAAAAAACTTTGTTGATGATTTAGCAATATCAATTTTAGATTCATCTAAAACGTGTGCTAATACACCATTTACATTGTCAAGTATAGCAAGTGGTGGATATCCAAATTATAACTTCAATTGGTTTATTTATGGAGTTGCTGGTCCAATTTCGACCACACAAAACTTAAGTTATACTAGTCCTCCAACTGAAGGAACATATACTATTACAGCAAGTGTAATTGATAGTTGTAGTTATACCAGAAATGCTTTTGAAGTAATTACTGTATTACCACCTTGTTCAGTTGAAATACCAAATGTTATTACTCCTAATGGTGATGGGGTTAATGAATTCTTTTCAATTAAAAACATTGAACATCATCCCAATTCTAGTTTGACTATATTTGATAGGTGGGGCAGAAAAGTATATGAAAACTCTAATTATAACAACGAATGGAGAGCTGATGGAGTATCTGATGGTACATTCTTCTATATATTTGATGTACCAGATGACAAAAAATATAATGGTTTTATAACAGTTTATCATAAATAAACCAAACAACAATAGCTTTAAAAAAACCTCACTAAAAGTGAGGTTTTTTTATTTTACAATCATCATAACACATTATAAAAACTCAATTTAACTTATTGAATTAGTTTATATAAGACATACCATTACATATTAAGGTAGTGCGCTTAACAAAAAGGGAATAGCTATAATTAGCACTGCTAATACATAAAAAGTAATGGCATTGTTAACCTTTCACATTCAGCTAATTGTATTGAATACATAACTAAGTTAACAAATTATGAAAAGGAAAAGGGTGTAATTAGTTAGCACAATCAACTTTAAAATTTAAATCAAAAGAAAACCTCTCCAGAATTATCTGAAGAGGTTTCAACTTAATAACTTGTATATAAAATTTTAGCTAAATGCCATTAAAAAAATTAGTCTTTATATGTTCTTGGTACACTTGGATCAGTCATAATTATATAATCTCCTTGATCATTGTGCTTACTCCAATCAATGTTAGGAAAAGTTTCGTCAGAACCAGAAGAAATGATCAGTGTTTTTGTTTTAGGGCTGTATTTTTTTAATTGAGCAACAACAGCGAAACCTTCATCACTATGAAATCTTCCATTTACTTGCATTACTTTTTTAGTCGTGTTTTTCTTCAAATATTCGAAAATGGAATATGCCATTGTTGCATCCCATAAAGATTGTCCCATAATTAAATTGTATCCACCCATAGCAGGCATTGCAGCAGGTTTTTTTGCAGCAGTATCATTTTTTGAAACTGGAGTATGATTTGAAAGCCCCATTAATTTATCATAATATTTTCCTGTAGCAGTATCATAAGGAAGTGGTGCAAAAAACTTTTTTGAGTCATCAGGCAATTCCATTAATGCTTTTTGACCTTTTCTTCCCACAAGATTTGTGTATCTGCTTGGTGCGTTTGCGCAAACAACATCAAGCTTATTCGTTTTTGCAAATTCAACCATTGGTCTGTAATCTCTGTAATTGCTCCAAACACGAGCATCCTTTTTAAAGTTTTTTTCACGAACATCAAATTTAAGATATTCATTCATTACAACTTGAGCATCTCTCTCAAACATTTCCATTGAAAGTGCCATGTTATTTGTGTAACTTTTATAAAGCATTTCGAAAATTGTTTTTTCTAAATAATGAGTAACGGAATCATTATGCTCTTCACCATAAAAAAGAACGTCAAAGTTTTTCATATCCTCGATAATAGTGCTTAAAGGGACTTCTTTATTTTGTTTAACTGAAAATACACGGTAGTTCTTTTCGGTAACCTGACCTGTTGATTGATAGCACATGCTTAAAAAAGCACCGAACAAAAGTGTGGTAATAAAATTAACCGAAGTTAAATGAGGTTTTTTAGTAGACATAATTTTTAAGTTTAATTTAGTTTTACTAAAGTACATTAATAAAATTATAAATAAAATATTTACTAATAAATTATGTTGAGCGGTAATGTTGCAGACCCTAGGCTTAAAAGGGTTTAGTGATAATTAGGCTAGTTTTAATTTTCTAATTTTTTTAAAGGCTTGCCTTTCTAGTGCAGCAATTTCATCGAGCATGTCTGCAGATTCATTGTAATCTTTTTGATCATTTAATCTCCCTTTATAAATACGGCCCATATTAACGGCGCTTGCTCTCCACAAATCACCAACTTTTGTAAACTCATCCGACAGTTTTAATAATTCTTCATTTGGAATATACCCATAAGCTTGTTCTAAAAATGCAGCATATAAAAAACGAAATCCACCTCCACCAGTTCCAATTTCTTCTTGCATCCTAACTATTTGCCCTAAATACAAAGCGGCTTTTTTTGGACCTAATTTATCCCTCCATTTACGAATTTGCTTTGCTGTATAATTAATGCCATCAACTCCACAAATTGGCCCTGGAATACTTAGCATATCAAATGCAGACCGTTTCATTGCTTTTTGTATAGCAACTTGAATTTGTTCTTTGGATACGGCCTTTACGTTTTCCGGATAATAAACATGGCCGTTTGGAGCCAGTGGTCCTTTTGCAAAACGCACCTTTAACATATCCTTTTCAGAAAGAGAAGTTACTGTTTCCATTACAGGATCACTAACTAAATAATTTCCATTTTCTTTTCCGTAAACAACTAAATTGTGAGCATTAAAATGGAACCTATATTCAGAAGGAAAATATGGCAAATTATAAACACCCACTTGGCAACCAACAGGATTTCCGGTTTTTAATTGATTATCCAAATAATCAACAGCCTCTTTTTCAGAATTAAACTTCCTACGATTAACTTTTATGCCTAATAATTTACTTGTTCTACTAAATATCCAACCAGGCATGCTTCTGTAAGAAATAGCAGGGCCATTATTTACCTTTAAAAAAGGAATGTGAATGTAAAAAATTCCAGACCCTAAGCCAAACATTAATGGTTCAGTCATAAAATCTAATCCATGATGCTTAAGTAAACCAGTAGCAACACCGTTTTCACAATGCGCAGTTTGAATATGGTTATAAGGTAAAATTAAGTTAGCCATTAAAATTTTTTAATTCGTCTATTGTAATGTCAAATGCTTTTGAATAAGTTAACAACTGTTTCTCATTTAAGTTCTTAAAAACAGAAGGTTTAAAATGTCTTTTAATAGTGAATTGCCAAAAACCCGTATACCCAGAAAGGACAGGTAAATCCATTAAGCGTAATTCCATAAAATAATATATGGGGCTTTTTTCCCCCTTTTTAACTAAAAGAGCTGCCGCTATAACTCGTTCATTTATATCTTCCCAAGCATTATCCAAGGCTTGTTTTTTAACATCCCAACCGATACTTAAATCAGTGGTATATTTCCCGTCTTTATCTTTAACATAACAAACGTCTCTAGTAACGCCAACGAGTGCTGAGGTATCCTGAGGAACTTCTTCTTTTTTCATGATATGTAAATTAGCAAACTGTTAGTAAGCTATAAGAGTATGTAAAGCGAGCACTTTCAGGAACCATTAATAATATTTTTTCGCCAGACTTCAATTTTCCTGAATTCATTAATTCTTCGATCATTAAAAATATAGACCCTGAGCCAATATTTCCAAGTTTTGAAAGATTAGTGAACCATTTCTCTTGAGCAATATCAATATCATATTTCAATATTTCATCAGCAATTTTTCCACGAAAAACTTCAGAAGAAAGGTGAGGCAGAAAATAACTGATTGTAGAAATATCAAAGCCTTTTTTATCTAAAATTTCCTTCAAAAACTTTGTTCCAATTGGAACAATTTCTTTCCCTAATAATTTTACATCTTGCTTAAATGCAAAAATAGATTTATTTAACCAGTCGTTTGAAGAAAACTCTTTCCAGCCTTTTGTTGAACCATCTTCCAATTTATCAGCACCTGCGTACATGCAAGTTTCAAGTTGGTTAGCAAACGACTTTATTTCAATCCATTCTATTTTTAACGAAGTCGTATTTCGTGGTTTAGATTCTAATAATAAGGCGCCAGCGCCATCTGACAACATCCATCGTAAAAAATCTTTCTCGAAAGAAATAATTGGATTTTCATCCATTTCTAAAAGGCGTTCAGTTTCTTTTTCAAAATGCTCTGCAAGCATTAATGATGAAAGCTTTTCTGACCCTGTAACAACAGCATTATTAGAACTCCCAGCTAAAATAGAATTATAACTATATTTTAACGCTTGCATACTTGCGCAACATGCACCAGCAGTTGATACTAATTCAACAGGCCCACAATTTAATTCTCCGTGAACCATCACTGCATGGGATGGCAGTAAATTATCTGGCGAGGTGGTTCCACAAGCCAAAAGTTCAATGTCTGTCTGTTTAAATTCACTATCCATTAATTTCTCAATGGCAAGTGCAGTCATTTTTGCATTAGAATGAGTTGAATTACCAAATTTATCAATTGCATAATATCGAGTTTTAATCCCATTGTTACGCAACGTTAATCCTTTTCCTCTTGAGGGAACACCATCAATCATACCCAAATAAGATTCCATTTCATCATTTGAAATTGGCTCATTTGGCAAGAATTTTGAAACTTTGGTTATATAAACTGCAGACATTATAAAAATTAAACACGCATGATACTAAAATTGTTTAGTTAGAAATGCCAAAAAACTCGTTGTAGCTAACTTCTTTGTTTTCTAACTTACAACTCGTTTTTAATACGTCTAATACTTTTTTGCTATAGATTCCTTCAAATATTTTTTGAGCCTCTTCACGCTTAGATAAAATAGAATCAGCAATTTTTGCTACTTCAGTTTCATCTGGCGTTTGCCCGTAACGCGCATATTGTGAACGAACATAGTTACTTGCTTCTGCTTTTGCTTCCGCAATATCAACAGTAATGTTATTTCCTTTAATGATTTTATTTTCAATTAATTTCCATTTCATTGAATTTGCATAAGCTGGGTATTCAGTCTCTAATTGTTCTTTAGTAAGTGGCTTTTCATTAACAGCCATTAACCAACGCTTTAAAAAATCATCAGGAAGAGTAATATTTAATTTTGCAACCAATGTTTTTTCAACACCTTCAACAAATTTTCTGTCTGTATCTTGCGTAAACATTAACGCTAATTCAGCTTTAATTTTATCTCTAAATTCTGCCTCAGAATTTACATTACCAGCACCATATAATTTATCAAACAATTCTTGATTAAGTTCTGCATCTTCCATACGCGCAATGTTTCGAACTGTTAACTGTAAGTTTGCATTAAATACTTCTGCTAATTCTTTATCAATGCCTAATGACATAGATTTATCTACTGCAGAATCATATAAATCATTTGCATTAATTACAAACTTAGAGTCAACTGTAGCACCTGTTAATTTAGCTTTCACAGCTTCGTTTTTCAACCTGTCAATACCAATACTAGTAGATTTAAAAACACCACCAGCTACAATATTATTATCAGCATCTAATTCAACGATGTCAATGTATAAAACATCCGTTTCTGCAGCTACTTCTGGATTTGAAGGCTTGCCGTAATTACGTTTTACATCTTTCAAATATTTTTCAACTAATTCATCATCTATCTTAACCGTATTGTATTCGAATGATTGAGAATTATCTAATTTCAAATCAAATTGAGGACTTAAACCCACTTCATAATTAAATGTCCACTCACTTTGCTTTTCAAAATCAATCACATTATCTTCTTTAGGCATAGGATTTCCTAAGATATCAATATTGTTTTCCGTAATATAAGATTGCAGTGTTGAATTCAATATTTTGTTAATTTCTTCCACCAAAATTCCTTTTCCATATTGCTTTTTCACCAAACTAACAGGAACCTTACCAACTCTAAAACCAGGAAGAGTAGCTTTAGCAGCAACTTTTTTAATTGCATTTTCTACTTTAGTTTCATAATCTGCTGGAGATAATGTAATGCTCAATTCAGCATTTAGTGCATTAATGTCTTTTTTAATTATATTCATTTTATCTTTATTTAAAATTATTATAAGGGATGTAAAAATACAGAATTTTCGGAAAGAATCCTCAGAATTTGTCGATTTTTAGCTATTAAATCCATTCCATTAGCGAAGGTTATCTACATGGCCATTGTGAAAAACTAATTCCAACACCTTACATTTCAATTTAAAGTATTGTGCATCTTGTAGTTTTATTACCAACCATTGCATAAACCACTAAATACATTATTATTTCTTAGTTCAACCATTGTTGTTCTTGGCACGATTAGCTTTGTTTTTCCAAAAGATGGCATTAAACTGACTGAATCAATAAGTCTCAAATATCCAACCTATTCTGAGCTATTTCCATCAGAAAAACCAATAAAAAAAGATATTTCGAAAATAATTGCGCTAGCAGAAATTGAGGAAAATGAAGGGGTTCCTGTAAAAAATGATTCAATCATTGAAGTCGTATTAACGCCCACAGATTCCTTAGCTAAACTAAATACAAGCATTCAATATTATGATGCTGGTAAAAGTGCGATGGCTAATTTTTTTAATTCTTTGTCAAACATTACCAATGAGGCTAAAAGCATCAGGGTTTTACATTATGGTGATTCGCAAATTGAAGGAGATCGGATTAGCGACTATTTAAGATTAAAACTCCAAGCCCAGTTTGGTGGAGAAGGTCCAGGTTTAATATCTTTTATGCCAGTTGCACCAAGCGTTATTAATAAATTGTCGTGGAGCCCAACTTGGGACAGATACACTATATTTACTGGGAAAGACAAGCGTGTAAAGCATAATAATTTTGGTGCTTTAGCTCACATTACACGGTTTTCTAAATACAATGTATTGTCTGATAGCACACAATATAAATCAGCTTGGGTGAAAATGGTAACAAGCAAAAACGGTGGTCCAAAAGCAGCTGGTTACAATAAACTAAAATTATATTATGGTGGTTCTCAAACAAAAACACATGTTGAACTTTATGAAAACGGCTCTTTAAACAATTCAGATTCATTATTAGCAGGTGGAAATTTCAACATCAAAGAATTTAATTTAAATCAAGGAGCGTTGTTACACGAGTTTAAATTTAAAGGAAAAGATAGTCCTGATTTTTATGGTGTTTCTTTAGAGGGTTCGAAAGGGATAATGGTAGATAATATGGGATTGAGAGGTAGTTCGGGAACTTTCTTTAATCAAATAAATTACGGGCAACTAAAACAGTTTTATGATCATTTAAACACTAAACTTATCATCCTTCAGTTTGGAGGAAACGCTCTACCTTACATTAAAACGCCAGAGCAAACTGTTCAATTTGGTAATTATTTAAAATCTCAAATTCTCACCATAAAAAGATTAGCTCCACAAGCATCGATACTTGTAATTGGTCCTGCAGATATGAGTGTGAAAGTTGGAACAGTTTACGAAACACATCCTCAATTAGAAAACTTACGAGATGCCATAAAAAAGACAGCATTTGAAACGAATTGCGCATTTTTTGATATGTATAATTGCATGGGTGGAAAAAACAGTATGGTGAGTTGGGTAGATTTGGGAATTGGGGCAAAAGACTATATACATTTTAGTTCGGGAGGCGCGAGAAAAATTGCTGTTCTCTTGTATTCCTCACTCATCAATGATTATAATACTTTCAATAAAAAGATAAAATAAAGAAATACAAATTAATGATAAAAACTAGAACACAAAAAAACACCGTACTCCTTTTCATAAGTCTTTTTTCTTGTGTCTTTTTTTTTACATCTACTAAATTAAAAGCACAACAATATCCTTTTATTAATTACGACGCTAGTGTTTTACATCTAAGCAAAGACAGTTCTCAATTTATGGGACTGTACAAAAAAATTGATGAATTAAGGTCTGGAAAAAGAAATAAAGTGACGATTGTCCATTTTGGAGGTTCACATATACAAGCAGGCTTTTGGACAGAAGTATTAATGGATGGGTTTCAAAAAATGGGAGATTTTAAGGGTGGAGGAACTTTTATTTTTCCCTTTAAGATTGTAAAAACAAATAGCCCACATTTTTTTAAATCATTTACTACAGGTAAATGGATTCGTAAAAGAAATGCATTGTCTAAAGAAATGTGTGACAACCTTGGGCTAGCCGGAATGGCAGGCATTACAAATGATAGCGCTAATACATTCGGTTTTAAATTACTAAAAAATAACCACCACCAAACATTCAATTCGCTAAGGGTTTATCATAATTTTAATCCAAGTTTTGAATTCTCTATTGCTAACCAAACAGGAACACATTTTATACGCAAAGATTATATAGCTAAAAGCTATACAGAATATATTTTTGAATCATACATTGACTCCGTAAATTTCAATTTAGTAAAAAAAGATACTATTATTCCTGATTTTATGTTGCGAGGATTTAGTATAGAAAATTCTAACCCAGGCTTTTATTACGCTTCAATCGGTGTAAATGGCGCTAGTACTTCTTCTTATTTAAGGTGTCAAGAATTTGTTAATGAACTTTCTGGTATTCCTCCTGATTTAGTTATTTTTTCATTAGGAGTAAACGACACACATGATACTAATTTTTCCAAACAACAGTTTTCTGCTAATTACGACAGCTTAATTTCGTTGATAAAAATTGCTTCTCCAAACTGTACTTTTTTATTTACAACGGTTACCGATAATTACATGAATAGAAAAACGCCAAATAAAAGACCCATTAAAGCTCAAGAAGCGATGTATGAATTAATGGAAAAACACAATGCCGCAGTTTATGATTTATATGCAGTCATGGGTGGATATAAATCTATTTACAAATGGTATAAGGTTGGATTAGCAGCTAAAGACAAGGTTCATTTTAATGGAAGAGGATATACTATTTTATCCACATTAATGTTTGATTCGTTTTATAGAAGTTACATGTATAATACTAAAATAAAAGAGACAAAATAGATAAAAGAGATTGATGAGATTGAAGAGACACTGGGTGAACAAAGAGTAATGAATGCTGATTGAAAATAGTAAACTTTCAAATCTGCATCTAGCAAATCCCATATCTTTTGCCTTTAATCTTCTTCGACTAAATAAAAATGAATGATTTAATTACATATTTAAAACCTTACTTTCTTTATACAAAAGGAGAGCCGATTATTTTTACTCAACTTTATTTTTGGGGATTTTTTGCAGTTGTTCTCGCACTCTATTCATTAGTTTATAAGAAAAACACCTTAAGAACCCTTTTTTTATTACTTGTCAGTTTTTTCTTTTATTACAAAACAAGTGGGGTGTTTTTGTTACTTCTAATTTTTACTATATGCAGTGATTATAATTGGGGAAGACTTATCTATAAAAGCAAATCAGAAAAAAAGAAAAAGTTGTTTTTAACTTTTAGTTTGCTTTTGAATTTAATCCTCCTTTGCTATTTTAAATATGCTTATTTTTTTACAGATAGCATCAATCAATTAGCAGGCACGGATATTTCATTTTTTAATTATTACTCTCAATTCAGTAATACATTTTTAGGAACTAAAGACCCAATTGATAAATTAATATTACCTGTTGGTATTTCGTTTTTTACATTTCAATCCATTTCATACACCATAGATATGTACAGGGGAAAAGTAACTCCTGTAAAATCAATTTTTGATTATGGCTTTTTCGTTTGTTTTTTCCCTCACTTAGTTGCAGGACCAATTGTAAAGGCAAACGAATTTTTATATCAAATTTACGAGCCCTATAACTTAAAACGAAAAGAATTTGGACTGGCTGTTTTTTGGATTTTGAATGGTTTAGGGAAAAAAATAATGGCAGATTATATTGCCGTAAATTACATTGACCGTATTTTTGATAATCCAAATTACTATTCGGGAATAGAAACCGTTTTTGGAATTTTTGGTTATTCCCTTCAAATTTATGCTGATTTCAGCGGCTATACAGACATTGCCATTGGAATTGCACTATTGTTAGGCTATAGATTAAAAACAAACTTTAAATCACCTTACAAAGCCCAAGACGTTAGTGAGTTTTGGAAACGCTGGCACATTTCACTGTCTACCTGGCTTAAAGATTATTTATACATCCCATTAGGTGGAAATAAAAAAGGTAGTATCGGCTCATATATTTGTATTGCGTTTTTATCAATTGTACTTGTTTTATTGACAGGGAAAATTTGGTTGTTATTGGTTTTATTAGCCATTGCCATAGCATTAGTTCTACTTGCTTATTTTATCCCGAAAGTAAAACAAAGCATCAACACCAATATCAATTTATTAGTAACCATGCTATTAGGTGGCTTTTGGCATGGAAGTTCATGGTTGTTTATCATATGGGGTGGATTAAATGGTTTAGGTTTAGTTATACATAAGTTTTGGCAAAACTATTCGCCTTTTAAAAATTCAAAATCATTTTTTGTGAAAGCAACCATGGTTTTTATCACATTAAGTTTTATAAGTTTTACACGTATTTTTTTTAGAAGTGATAGTTTAGAAACCGTTAGTTTACTATTTGATAGATTGTCAAATCACTTTGGTGGCAATTTATTTTTTAGTGTTATCAGAGGCTATTGGCTTGTGTTTTTAGTAATACTCGTTGGCTATTTAATACATTGGATTCCAGAACGCATTAAAGAAAATTATCGTTTAAAATTTGCAAATTTACCTTTACCAATCATGAGTTTGGTGACAATCATTTTTGTGTTTTGTATTTATCAATTAATGAGTGGAGATATGCAACCATTTATCTATTTTCAATTTTAACAAATCAAAACGTTTTACCACTCAGCTGGGCCATGCTTTTTCGAAAGTTCATGCTTAGGTGCAATTGTGTAAAAAAGTTGATCAAACCACAACATTAATTTAAAAGCATAAGTAGGCGAATTTAATTTTTCTCCAATGTTCTGAGTGTTTTTCATCGTAAACCGATACCCAATATCAGTGCCTACACCAAACCAACGGGTTAACTTAAATTGAACAGAAATTCCAGGTTCGTATAAAAGTAAAAAATGTTTTTTTGAACGCGTTTTTATATTATTGTCTGAATATTGAAACCACGCTAAACCTGTTCCTAATTGCAAAGGCACACTCAATTGCCAACGTTGTGTTTTATGAAAAACAAAATCTGCAAAGTAAGCGATATAACCAAACTCTAAATAATTTTTAACCGTTTCCTTATTACCAAGGTAATTCGTAATTTCTAAATTATCACTAACTTCAGACTTTAACCAACTATAGCCAACACCAACTTTCAATTTTTTTTGAAAAACAACACCAAGCCTCACGCCTGAAACTTTTACTAAGCCATTACGAAGAAACGAATACCGAGATTCTAAACGAACACCAATACTTGGTTTTTTATTTGTAAGGGATTTTAAAGTGTCTAAAAATTGAGCTTTCCCTAAAACAGTAAAAGTTAAAAAAACACATATGTATAAAAATCTCACCCAACAAAATTAAACTAGATTTTTAGTTATCTAGTTAATAAAACTGGAATTGTATTAACAAAAATCTAATAGTATTTTTGTGTACTATGAATCCAGTTAATTCTTTTTTAGATACGCCCATTGGTTACCTTAAAGGTATTGGCCCTATGCGTGCTGAGTCTCTACAAAAAGAATTACACATTTTTACATACAAGGATTTAATTACACATTACCCTTTTAGATACGTTGACAGAACTAAATTTTATAATATACAAGAGGTTAATGAAGATGGTGCTTCCTATCAACTAAAAGGCTTTATTGAAAGCATGGAAACCGTTGGCGACAAACGTACCAAAAGATTAGTTGTAAAATTTAGAGATAGAACTGGTGTTATTGAATTAGTTTGGTTTCAGGGACACAAATGGATGTCTGAAAAATTAAAACTGCAAAC
>JAYVIS010000108.1:0-3333 GCA_043769975.1 Bacteroidota bacterium | reverse complement strand
TTACTGCCGATAGTACTGGACACGGCGTACCAGGTGCGATTATGAGTTTATTAAATATTACAAGTTTAGAAAAAGCGATTGAGCAACAAACTGAACCTGCGGAAATTTTTAATGCGACTAGAAAAACAATTATTGAACGATTAAAAAAAGATGGAAGTGCAGAAGGTGGAAAAGATGGAATGGATGCAACTATGACTCTTTTCGATTTTAAAAATAAAAAATTAGTTATTGCCGCGGCAAACAACCCAGTTTGGATTGTTAGAGGAT
Source organism: Bacteroidota bacterium (assembly GCA_043769975.1). GTDB lineage: Bacteria > Bacteroidota > Bacteroidia > B-17B0 > Aurantibacillaceae > UBA4416. The sequence goes on along the minus strand of JAYVIS010000108.1, from coordinate 3,066 downwards.
CTGAAACAATAGAAATAAAACCTGATAAAATGCCGGTAGGTAAACACGACATGCAAGCTGTGTCGTTTAGCCAACAAGAAATAGATTTAAAAACTGGAGATGTGATTTATACCTTAACTGATGGTTTTCCAGATCAATTTGGAGGAGAGAAAGGAAAAAAATTCATGAGTAAAAACCTTCGCGAATTACTTACTGGAAATGCACATTTACCAATGCAAAAACAAAAAGAAATTTTAGAAATTACATTCGCAAACTGGGTGGGTAAACTAGAACAAATAGATGATGTTACACTGATTGGAATTAGAATTCAATAAAATAAAAAAAGTGGGCGCTTTAAATTATATTAATTACTAAAATAAATATGAGAAAAATATTAATAATTCTATCTATAACTCTATTCGTGTTTCAGAATATTGGAGCGCAAAACAGAAAAATTGATTCTTTAAAACAAGCCGTAAAAATGGCTAAACATGATAGTTTAAAAATAAATGATTTTTTGTTGATTGCTAGCGAATTTTATTTAAAAAAACCTGATTCCGCAATAAAATATTCTGAAAAGGCTCTAGATCTTTCTCAAAAAATAAATTCAAAAGCAGGACTAGCAGATTCATATGGATGGCTGGGGTACCTTTATGAAAATAATGGGACACTAAATAAAGCGTGTGAGTATGACAGTCTTTCATTAAAGTATTACAAAGAAACAAAAAACAAAGAAGGAATCTCTGTTACACTCGGTAGAATTGGCGCCAGATACAAATCAAAAGGAAACCTTAAAGCTGCCCTCAATTGCTATTATGAACGTTTAAGGTTAAGTGAAGAAATGCACGACTCAATACAAATAGCTAAATCATTTGCTCAATTCACTTTATTTTACTTAGAACAAAACGAAATGAAGGAAGCAATGAGCTTCGGTACCAAATGCTTTAAATTAAGAGAGCAAATTAAAGACACCTTTAACATCGCTGAAAGTTATTTGCAGATGTCTTCAATTTACGAAATACTAGGTGACATTGATAAATCGTTGGAGTACTCCAATAAGTCAATAGATTTAGCTAAAAAGTCAGGAAATAAAAGGAGTTTAGCTTTTGGGATTAATAATATTGCAACGATTTATGAGCTACAAAACGAAATACCAAAGGCATTAGAATTCCAGTTCAAAAGTTTGAAATTACGTGAAGAATTGGATGATAAACAAATGATTGCAACCTCCCTCAATAATTTAGGTGCTTTATTTCAGGATCAGGGTGACTATCAAAAGGCACTTGAGTATTTTACTTTGAGCTTGAAAATCAGAGAACAATTTGGATATAAACGGGCATCAGCATCTTCACTAAGTAATTTAGCTGGGATTTATTTTATATTAGGAGACAATAATAAAGCCCTTATGTTTCATAATAATAGTCTTGCATTACGAAATGAAATCAAAGACAAATCAGGAATTTCAAATAACTTAGTTAACATTTCAGTCATTCAGGAAGCCGATAAAAATTATAAGTTAGCCATAGAAACAAATTATAAAGCTTTAGAAATTTCAGAAAGTGCTCAAGAAAAAATAAGTTTAGCAAGAGCTAATCAAAATCTAGGTAGATTATACCTCCATCAAAAAGATTTTCCGAATTCATTAAAATATTTAAATAATTCTTTAAATATCATCTATCAGATGAGAATAAATAAATTTTTAAGGGAAACTCTTTTATCATTATCAACACTTTACGTTAAAAGAAATGAACTGGATTCTGCGGAAAGTCATCAACTAAAAATTATTGACATAAATGATAAATTAATTACGCTCAACTTCTCTATTTTATCCGAAAAAGAAAAAGAGTTGTTTTTAGAAACATCGAATAAATATTTCAATCATTTTAATTCGTTTGCCTATATTAGAAAAAACACAAATTCAAAAATTACAGAAATGTCTTATGATCAAGCAATAAAAAATAAAGGTTTATTGCTAAAATCTTCAACAGCAATGAGAGTAGCGATTTATAAAAGTCTTGATTCAACACTTATATTTAAATATAATAATTGGATTGCAGCTAAAAAGAAAATTGCTCTAATGTATAGCAAGGGTATGGATGCGAAAAATTTGGAGGAAAAAGTAAACGAATTGGAAAAAGAACTTGTGAAAAGTTCACAAATATTTGACAAACTGAATAAAACAGATAATCTTAAATGGAAAGACATTCAAAATGGATTGAAGAAAGGAGAAGCCGCTATTGAATTCATTAATTTTAATCATGAAGGTATTAACGACTCCGTTTCAAAGATGATTTACTGCGCACTTTTAGTAACTAAAGATTGCAAAAGCCCTGAAATGATTCGTTTGTTTGAAGAGAAAGAGTTGGAATTACTTTTGGAAAGAGTCGAAGGAAACAGCTATAATTATATTAACCGAATATATGGCGGTTCAAAAAATTCCAATGACAATCTATATAACCTTATATGGAAACCAATGGAACCTTATTTAAAGGGCGTGAAAAACGTATACTATTCTCCAAGTGGTTTATTACACAAAATTTCTTTTGCAGCAATTAGAAAAAGCAACAATACATTTTTATGCGACGCTTACCAACTTCGTCAGCAAAGCAGCACAGGCAAAGTGGCCTTTCCTGATAATATTAATTATTCAGTAGATGATGAGTTTATGGTAGAAGGTGGCGTAAAATATAATTCCAATCAAACGCACAAAGAAATATGGAAATATTTACCAGGTACTTTATCAGAAACTCAAAACATTCAAAAACTATTGACAGAAAATAAAAACAAAGTAAATTATTTTGTTTCAGAAAATGCGAGCGAGGAAAATTTTAAAAATAATATTGCAAACGCAAACATCTTGCACATTGCTACGCATGGTTTCTTTTTTCCTGATCCTGAAATTGAAAGAGAGAAAATAAGAAAGGCGAATGCAGAAAAAAAAGATACAGTAGCAACAATAAACGAAACAAATAATAAAAAAGAAGAAGCGCTAGTTTTTAGAGGCACTACAAATTATGCCAACTGGAGTTTTGTAAATAATAAAAACCCATTAATGCGTTCTGGTTTAGTTTTAGCAAATGCCAACGA
>JAYVIS010000107.1:0-13856 GCA_043769975.1 Bacteroidota bacterium | reverse complement strand
GCATTTTTCGTGCGATTTGCAAGAAGATACAACTGAACAAAAAGCAATTGATAAAATTGATAATAAAGCTAATTTTTTCATAAGAATATTTTTTATTTTAATAGAATAACAAATATATAGTAAATTGCCTAACTACAAAAAAATATATGATTAAAGTCACAATCTTTTTATAAAAAACAATTAACAAGTTGAAATTGAAACAATTAAACTGGCAACAAATTATTGACATCGCGAAAGCAAAAGATTATTTTGTTAAATTAGATTCTTTTGTAAAATCTGAGCGACACAATTTTAACATATTTCCAAAAGCAAATGATGTTTTTAAGGCGTTTGATTTAACTCCGTTTGAAAAACTAAAAGTTGTAATAATTGGGCAAGATCCTTATCACAAAATAAATCAAGCCCATGGTTTAAGTTTTTCTGTAAATAATGGTATAAAAACGCCGCCATCATTAGTCAACATTTATAAAGAATTAAAATCAGATTTAAATATCCCTATTGCTAATCATGGAAATTTAACTCATTGGGCAAAACAAGGCGTATTATTATTAAATGCTACGTTAACTGTGAGAGATGGGCAACCTGGTAGTCATCAAAAACAAGGTTGGGAAATTTTTACAGATGAAATCATAAAATATATTTCAGAAAATACTGAGAATACCGTTTTTTTATTGTGGGGAAATTTCGCAAAATCAAAAAAAGAATTAATAAATTCTTCCAAACATTTAATTTTAGATGCCGCGCATCCTTCTCCTTTGGCTAGAGGTGCTTTTTTTGGATGTAAACATTTTTCAATTTGCAATGAATTTTTAATTTCTAAAGGTAAAAAAGCAATAGATTGGAATTTAAATGAAGTAGATTTGTTTTCTTTGAAAAAATCCTAAGATTTGTTTTTTATTTAAATAATTTGAGCGGCATTTATATACATATTCCTTTTTGTAAGCAGGCATGTAATTATTGCGACTTTCATTTTTCGACTTCGTTGAAATTAAAAACAAATCTTAGAGATTCTATTTTATTAGAGATTGATTTGCGACATTCTTATTTAGAAAACAAGAATATTGAAACTATTTATTTTGGCGGAGGTACACCAAGTTTATTATCAGAAAAAGATTTGTTTTTGGTTTTAGAAAAGATATATAAGAATTATAAGGTTTCATCTAATGCCGAAATAACTTTAGAAGCTAATCCTGATGATTTAAGTATTGAAAAGTTGAAAGAATTAAAGCGATTAGAAATCAACAGATTAAGTATTGGTTTACAAAGTTTTAATAATGAGGAATTAATTTGGATGAACAGAGCGCATACGGCAACAGAAAGTGAAGCAAGTGTGAAACGCGCTCAGGACAAAGGTTTTGAAAACATTTCGATTGATTTAATTTATGGCTCAAAATTTAGCAATCTCACAAATTGGAAAAAAACATTAGACAAAGCGATTGCTTTAGATGTAAAGCATATTTCAAGTTATAATTTAACAATAGAAGATAAGACAAAACTCGGGCATGATTTTAAAGTGAAAAAAGAAATAGCCATTGATGATGAAAAAAGTTCGGAATTGTTTTTAGAAATGATAGATCGTTTAGAAAAAAATAATTTTATTCAATACGAAATTTCCAATTTCGGTAAAGAAAATTATTTCAGCAATCATAATTCTAATTATTGGAAAGGTATTGAATATATTGGCTTTGGCCCTTCTGCCCATTCCTTTGATGGAGTTTCTCGTCAATGGAATGTTTCTAATAACAGTTTATATATAAAAAATGTGACTGATAAAAATGAGGCTTATTTTGAAAAAGAAATTTTATCGGAATCAGATCAGTTTAATGAATATGTTTTAACTTCATTAAGAACCATTTGGGGAATTGACGTTACAGTTTTAAAAAACAAGTTTAATCCTGAAATTATAAATTCATTCAACGAAAAAATTAAAACATATATTTCTTCTGATATGGTTTCTTTTAGTAATAATAAATATGTTTTAACAAGTAACGGGAAATTATTTGCGGATAAAATAGCGAGCGAATTGTTTGTTTAAAACCACAAATCTGTTAATCAATTTCTTTATCATTTAAAATATCAAACACTAAGTCTCTTTCGTAACCTTTGCTCAATACGTAATTTAAGATCTTAAGTTTTAATTTAATGGGGCTTTTTTCATTTGTTAATCGTTGCTTTGTTTCGATTAATTTTCTAAGAGTAAGAATGTATTCCGTGTCATCAATTTGTTGCATAGCTTTTTTTATGCAGTATTCGCTCACGCGTTTTTGTTTCAATTCAATTTTAATTTTGATGCGTCCCCATTTTTTTATTGAATGTTTACCATGTGCAAATTGCATTGCAAAACGTTCTTCATTTAAAAAATTAGATTCAATCAATGATGAAATGATGTTCTCCACAGCGTCTGGCCATAAACCGAAACCATATAATTTATCACGAGTTTCTTGCTGACATCGTTCTTGATAGGCGCACCAGCTTTGCATTTTAATTAATGCAATTTCGGGGTTTGTTATTTTATCAGTTTGTTTTTTCTCGAACACATGTAAAAATAATATTTCTTTGTTACATTTGAATAATTATGTTAGAATTACCTTCATCGTTTTTAAGTTCCATTTCAAATTGCTGTGGTTTTGATAAAGACGATTTTATTAATGCACATCAAATTGATTCTCCAACGAGTATAAGAATCAATCCATTTAAACCTGCAATTTTAAATTTCGATTTAGATAAAAAAGTTCCATGGAATGAAAATGGTTTTTATTTAAATGAACGCCCTAATTTCACATATGATTTATTGTTTCAAGCAGGATGTTATTATGTGCAAGAAGCTGGATCTATGTTTATTCAACATGCTTTATTAAGTTGTGTGGATTTTAATAAACAATTGATTGCTTTAGATATTTGTGCTGCGCCTGGAGGAAAAAGCACCTTGTTAAATTCATTACTGAATACCGAAAGTGTTTTGGTTTCTAATGAAGTTTCGAAGCCACGCGCTGAGGTTTTATCCCAAAACATAACTAAATGGGGAACTAGTAATGTGATTGTTACTAATAATGATCCAACCGCATTTAGTACAATTGAAACTGTTTTTGATGTTATTGTTGTTGATGCGCCTTGCAGTGGTTCGGGTTTATTTAGAAAGCAACATGATGCTATTGACGAATGGAGTGAAGATAATGTGAACTTGTGTGCTCAGCGACAAAAGCGAATTTTAGCTGATATTGTAGGTAGTTTAGCAAATAATGGCGTGTTGCTTTATTCAACATGTTCATATTCTGAAAAAGAGAATGAGGAAATTGCAGATTGGCTGGTTGAAGAATTTAATTTGGAAAGTATTCAAATTCCATTTCAAAATGAGTGGGGGATTATTGAAACAACAGGTAAAAATACAAAAGCATATGGTTATCGCTTTTATCCTGATAAAACAAAATCGGAAGGATTTTTCTGTTCAGTATTTGTGAAAAAGAATAATGAAGAAAGTTACCGTTCTACAAAAAAAAATAAATACGAAACGTTTTCTGATATTAAACCTAAAGAAAAAGAATTTTTTGCAAATTGGATAAAAAATGTAAATGAGCATGTCATTATAAAATTTAAAGACGATTATTTATTAACGAATTCATTAGCTGTTGATTTTATTAATAAATACACACATTTGTATTTAAAAAAAGTGGGAACAACTATTGGAAGTTTAATTAAAAACGATGTAATTCCTCATCATGATTTGGCAATGAGTATTCATAAAAATGAGCATATTAAAACTCATGAAAGTGATTTTGATGAAGCTATTCGTTTTATGAAAAAAGAAAATTTTAAAATTGAATGTGATAATGGTTGGATTTTAATAACCTATAAACATTTCGGTTTAGGCTGGATTAAGCAATTAGGGAATAGATTCAATAATTATTTACCTAATGAATTTAGAATTTTAAAATAAAATATTTTATACTATTAATTATTTAAAACAAAAAAACTATGTTTGGAAAATTTGGTGATATGATGGGAAAGCTTCAAGAAATGAAGCAAAAAACGGAGGAGATAAAATTAAAATTGGATAATACCATTTTAAATATTGAAGGTGCTGGCGGTGACATTAAAATTTCATTAACTGGGAATAAAGAAATAAAATCTATTTCTATTTCTCCCGCTTTGCAACATGGCAATAAAGAAGAGTTTGAAGAGCAATTAGTTGTAACTTTAAACAGAGCTTTGCAAAAAGCACAAGAAGTTAACGACAATGAGATGAAGCAAGTGGCAAGTGGAATGTTGCCTGGGTTAGGTTAATTTGAAATTAATTAAATTCTTTTTGCAATATTTTGGATTATTTAACGTTTTTAATAAATAAACAAATAAATAATTTGATTTCATTTTACTAAAATGCCCATTAACCAATTGTACCGAAAAAAGTTAGGGCAACTTATTTTCGGAATAACATTAAAATGAATCATATTATCTCAGCTGGAATCGTTTTGTCAATGACTTTATTCTTTTCATGTAAAAAAGATAAAAGTGTTGAGCCTGAAACTTTAACAACAACATCAACTACTCCTTTATCGTATAAAAATTATTCAGCTTTAAAAGTCGGAAATTATTGGATTTATCAACGATTTTACACTGATGATTTTGGAGTTGAAACTCCAATGAGCATTATTGATAGTTGCTATATTGAAAAAGACACAGTTATTTTAGGGAATACGTATTATAAATATATGTCACCAAAAATAAATAGTCCATCTCCTTCGCCAGATATACAGAATCCTCATTCTCCAGAATATTATAGAGATTCATTGAGCTATCTTGTTTCAAGTAATGGAAGGATAGAGTTTTCCTCTGAAGATTTTACAACGGAATTTAAAAACGATTATCAAATTATTCTTCCGCTTGATACAATTTGTCATTTTATATTTAAAATGGATGATAAAGATGTTAATTACATTACGCCTTCTGGCATATACAAAACTTCGAATTTTAAAGAAACATATTATATGTTTTCTGGTTATAATACTGGAGGATTAATTAGAAATAGAAGTACAAGATATTCTGAAAATATTGGTAAAGTATCCGAAGGTTTTTATTTTTTCGTAAGTGTACCAAGGCATTGGGAAAGAAAATTAATACGTTACCATTTAAATTAGTAATTGATAGTAGTGTTGTATTTTATATATATATAACACTACTGTTTTAACCCCCTCAAAATTTCATCAACGATAACCCTTGTATTATTTAAGCGTGGTACTTTAAATTGTCCGCCGAGTTTATTATTTACTTTTAGCCAATTGTAAAATGTTCCTTTTGGTAAACAGGTTATCGTTGGTATTTGTAAAATATAGTTATTAAAGCGCTTGGCTTCGTAATCAGAATTGATAGCTTTTAAATTATCATCTAATATTTTAATAAAATAATCTAAATGTTCGGGTTCATTCTCAAATTCAATGAGCCATTGATGTGCGCCTGAATTTCCATCCATAAAAACAGGGGCAACCGTATAATCTATAATATGAGTTTTTGTTTTTTCGCAAGCTATTTTTATGGCGTGTTCAGCATTATGTATCATCACTTCTTCTCCAAAAACGTTAATACATTGTTTGGTGCGACCAGTAATTATAAATCGATAGGGCGATAAATTTGTGAACTGAATTGTATCACCTAATTGGTAACGCCACAAACCTGCGTTGGTAGTTATTAATAATGAATAATTTTTATGAAGTTGAACTTCTGATAAGTTGTAGGTTTTTGGATTTGTTTCGTGTAAATCACTTACTAAAATAAATTCATAATAAATTCCATAATCTAACATCAATAACATTTCGTGACTTACTTTTTCATCTTGTATTCCAAAAAAACCTTCGGATGCGCTGTATAATTGCATGTATGCAACCTGAGAATTGTCGAATAAATTTTCAAATAAATGTTGGTAAGGTGTAAAACTTACACCACCATGAAAATAAACTTCCAAATTTGGCCACACATCTTTTAAAGTTTTCGTGTTTTTAATTTCTAAAATACGTTTTATTAAAACAAGCATCCAACTTGGTACGCCTGCCAAGCTTGTCACGTTTTCATTAGCCATGCTTTGCGCAATTTTTTCTAGCTTATCTTCCCAATTTTCCATCAATGCAATATTAACATCAGGAGCTCTGAAATACTCTGCCCACATTGGTAAATTTTGAATAATAATTGCACTCACATCGCCATGAAACGAATTATGATCTCCAAAATGATCTGTTTTATAACTTCCTCCTAAGGCTAAATTTTTACCTGTAAATAATTTAGTTTCTGAATTATTAATACATTGAAATGTGATCATATCTCTTCCGCCATTGTAATGACAGCCATTTAGAAACTCTTTGCTTACAGGAATGTACTTGCTTTTGTCAGTTGTACCACTACTTTTTGCAAACCATTTAATATCTGTACTCCATAATAAATTTTGTTCACCTCTTCGTGTGCGTTCAATAAATGGTTTTAGCGATTCATAATCTTGCAGTGGAATGGATTTAAATTGTTCGGCATTTGTAATGTATTTAAAGCCATGTTTTTTTCCGAAGCTAGTATTTTTTGCCGTATCAACTAAATTAAGCAACCATTCGTTTTGCACATCGTGTGGATATTTCATAAACAATTCAATTTGGTGCATGCGTTTTTTCATGAGCCAAGATGCTATTGAATTAAGAATTGCCATGTTATTATTTAATTATAATTTTATTATCTATCTCTTCTTTTATTTGTGAAGAATAAACTTCATCAAACAATTCCACATAAATGTCTTGTTGTTTATACCCTTTTAAATAATCTTTTAAAGACGTTTCTAAATGGCTAGATGCTTTTTTCGAGTCCTTAATTTTATTCTTATAAAACATTCCTAAATAATAATTTGCTTCTACCGGAAACTGGGCTTGCTTAATCGCTTTTTTGTAAAATTTTTCAGCAAGTTTCAAATTATTCAGTTTATCATAATTGCGAGCGATATAAAAATAGATGTAGGCGTTTACATTTTTTTTACTGAAACTATTGATTTCAAAATTTTCATTTATTTTAAATTCAGTGATTGATTTTTCAAATTCATTTAACTGATAATAACATAATCCTTTTAAGAAATGAATATTTTCTCCAACTGGTGCATCAACAACGTTTGGTGTTAATGAGTCGTAATGATTTAGATGTAATAATGCTCTGTTGTAATCTCTATAATAATACAATAAAACCCAACCATAATAACCTTCCATTTCTTGCGCTGCAATGGCTAAACTCTTTTCTAGTCCATAAATTGCTTCAGTATAATTTCCGTTTTTTGTATTTTGTACAGAGTAGGCGTGCCAATTTCCAGCAGTTATAGAATCATTTTTTGCAATGCAAAGTTTAGCTAAGTCATTTCCGCACTTATCATTTCCGTGATAAGTTAAATAAGATGCAGCATTTATGATAGCTTCTTTTTTGTAATGATTTGCTTCAAAATAATCTAATAGTATTTTTGGACTGCATTCAATTGCACATCTTTCAAATTTATAATTGAAAGATATTGAGTCTTTTTGAGCTGTTAATTGATAACCCAAAAACACAATAATCAGATAATAATTATTTCGGAAGTATTTCAATGAGTTGGCCGTTATTAAATTTAAATGAATAAAATTTTCTACTATTTACAGATTGTTTATTTTCGTCTAGCATTGGTTTCCATGGCGCTGTTTTTTTTACTGCCTCTAATACTTGTTTACATAATGGATCAATGTCTTTTGTGATAACTATGGTTTTATAATTTAAATCACATAATTGTGTTTTGTAAAAATTTGTTTCTCCAGTATCATTTATAAAAAAATAAACGGTTATAATGCCATTAAAATTTGTTTTGACAGAAATACTATTTCTAAATTCTTTTTTTTGAGTATAAAAATCTTTGCCATTTGTTATGCCATTATTTGAGTAATAAGGATAAATTGGTTTATTATTAAAGAAAGAACAAGTATCTATTGATTTAGTTTGAGCAAATGTAACCTGCTGAGTAAATACAGCGCAAATAAATAAAGTGAAAACTAAATATGTATTTTTTTTTATCAAACGTATTTTCAAATGTATTTAAAATCAATTTATTTTGTTAGTTATCTTATGTTAATTTATCTAGCAGTCTGATATAAATTTGTTCTTTATTTTTTAATATAGAATTTCAACAAACCTGTTTTATTCATTTTAATAAATTGGAATGAAGATGGAATTCTATTTTTGAATGTATGAAATGTTACTAACCTTGTTCCAGATTGACATTCGTTTAGTTTTAAAATTAAATCATTGTGATATTTTTTGTATAATGTTAATGAGACTTTTGAATTTTCGTCGATTACACAGCTCGAATCAAAACTTTCATGAAAAGAATTAAAAAAATAGATCCCGTTAAATTGGGAGAAATCTAATTTTGTAAAATCATCATTTAAAAAATGAGTATTTACTAAATTATAGTTGCGTTTTATTTTATTGGATAAATTAGTGAGTGTTTTTCGTTTTTCAATGCCATAAAATTGTGCATCACTAACGGTTGAGCCAACACAGCAAAATTTGCCTACACCCGAGCCAATATCCAGTATTTTATGTGTTGGTTTATCAGCTAAAAATTTAGTTGCTGAAATTGCAATTTTTACTGGGGTAAAATGTCTTGCCGAATGTTCCTGATATTTTTTTGGATATATTTTATCGAAATTTAAATCGGTTGGAACAATTTTTTGTTTTAAGTTTTTAAAAATCATCTTTTTGTTTTGAATTTATTTTTTCGACTTAAAATAGGTTTCAATTTCAGTTAAATTCATTGCATTTAAACAGTGTTCTTTGGTTAATAGACCTTTACGTGCAACTAAAGTTCCATAATACATATCGTGATATCCTTTTAGTTGATGTGCATCTGGGTTAATTGAAATCATAACTTCTTTTTCTAAACAATAAGGAATCCATCTCCAATCAATATCCAAACGGTACGGATGTGCATTTAATTCAATCACAACATTATTTGCAGCACAAGCATCAATAATTTTTTTATGGTCAATTGGGTAACCCGGTCTGCCTAATAATAAGCGTCCAGTTGGATGCCCAAGTATAGTTGTATAGGGATTTTCAATTGCTTTTAGTAAGCGATTTGTAGCACGTTCTTCGTCCATTTTTAAATTGGAATGAATTGAAGCCACTATAAAATCAAATGATTTTAATACATCGTCATCGTAATCTAAATTTCCATTTCCTAAAATATCACTTTCAATTCCTTTAAAAATTTTGAATGGAAATAATTGTTTGTTTAGTTTATCAATATCATTGTGTTGCAATATTATTTCTTCAACTTTTAACCCGCCGGCATAACTTGCGCTTTTACTATGATCACACATTCCTAAATATTCGTATCCTAATTGTTTAGCATAAACTGCCATTTCTTCTAAAGTATTTAATCCATCACTATATGTGGAGTGATTGTGCAAAATGCCTTTTAAATCTGTTAGTTCAATAAGTTTTGGAAGTGTGTTTGCTTTTGCTTTTTCTAATTCAAATAATCCTTCACGTAATTCAGGCTCACAATATTGTATGTTTAAATTAGAGTAAACATCTTTTTCTGAATTGTATTTTTTTATGTCAAGATTCTGAAATTGAATACCAGATAAATGTTCTTTTGTTGATGAAGTTTCTACTAAGGTTCTATAAAAAACGGTTTCATTAACTTGTATAAAATTGATAGGAATATTTTCCGAATAATAGTCATCTAAGTCAATCGATTCATCCCCTACTAATATATCTATTTCATCAATTATCTCACATTTCCGATACATTGCACCACTTAACGCAACATAATCAGTTAGTTTTAAAAGTGCCTCAATAATTGGTTTGGCAATTTTTTCGGCGTAAGAAAAATGAAATTTACCAGCGTTACTTTTTTTAAATTCAATGTTGTTGATAATGGTTTGTTGCGTTTTTTCTCCAAATCCTTTTAGAGTCACTAATCTGTTTTCGTGGCAGGCGTAAAGAAGTTCAGTAACACTTTCTAATTCTAATTCTAACCACAATTGTCTTACTTTTTTCGGGCCAATTCCTTTTACACCCAGCATTTCAATGACGCCACTTGGTGTTTTAGCGAGGAGTTCTTCTAATTCTTTAGTTGTTCCACGTTCATTTAAATCAATAATTTTTTCAGCTAAACCTTTACTTATTCCTTCAATTTGCGTGAGCTCTTCAATTGATTTATCTCTTAAATCAAGGCGAGTTTTACTTAATCTATAAGCAGCACTTGCCATAGCTTTTACTTTAAACGAATTTTCGTTATGTAACTCCATTAATTTTGAAGTTATCTCAAAAGCATCAGCTATATCTTCGGTAGTCATTATAAATAAATTTCAGCGTATTTTAAATCACTAGGTGTTGTAATTTTTATATTTTCTGTATTTCCTTCCACTAAATAAATAGGTTCGTCAATACCTTCAAGTACGGTTGCATCATCGGTAAAAAAGGGAGAAAATGGCTGTTCAAATGCTTTTTGAATTAATGAGGCTAAAAAGCATTGAGGAGTTTGCACTACTTTATAATCATCCCTACTAACAGCTTTATTAATGCCATTAGTTACAAGTCTGATACTTTCTGCTACATCAATTACTGGTATTGCATTTCCTTTTTTTGAGGCTGTTTCAAAACAGGTTTGTATCGTTTTATTTGATACAAAAGGACGCGCCGCATCATGAATACCTACAATATCATTTGGGTTTTTAATTAAGTTTAATCCATTTTTTACAGATTGAAAACGAGTATCTCCACCAACCACAGTTTGTATATTTTTATCTGGAAAATATTCGGCAAGCATAAAATTTGCATCATTTAAATAATCTTTATGAACGCAAACAATTATATTAATAAACTCATCAAATTCTATAAATTTTTCAATGGTATGAACGATAATTGGTTTTCCTTTTATTTCTATAAATTGCTTTGGTATAGTTGATAACATTCGACTTCCAGTTCCGCCTGCTACTATGATGATGTTATAATGTGAATTCATTTTTTAAATTGTTTTTTATGGGACGCAGATGACGTTGATAGATATGATTAAAATGATTTTTGTTTAATGCAGATGGTCAATTGCTGATTTTTTTATTTTTATTTTTTTAAATCTCTTTATACTTCTTGTTTCCATTTATTCTCAAGTCTTTATTGTCTCTTCAGTCTCTTAAATCCCTTTCGTCTCGTCAATAATTTTTTACCTTTTCAATACTCGCATCAATTGCTTTGTAGGTTTGGTTAAAAAACTGAAAGCGTTGTTTTTCTGCTGTTCCACTTATTAAATTCGATTTTTTAATGAGGTTTTTTGTCCAATGTTCAATTTCTTCACAAAACTGTTGATTGCTCGTTGTTAATGAGTTCATTGTGTTAAAAGAAATGTAGGAAAAAACAGAATCGTTTACATTAACGTGAATACAATTAGTTCCAATTACTAAATCACTGCAATACAAATTAAACGGAGTAACAAACGATTTATTTTTTTCATTTTTATTTTCGTTTTCAGCATACCTATTAATTGCTTGCACCATTTTTTTTAACTCTTCAAGAACTATTACAGCATCATCTTTTGATTTAAAGGCGCCTGATTCAAAATAGTATTCTATTTGTTTAATTGTAGTGTGTATTGTTTTATTTGTCCAAATTTCAGTGCTGGCAATTTGCAAATAGGCTTGATGAATATCAGTGGCTATTTGAATTTGTTTTTCTGGAATCACATCAAAATCAAATTTCTTAGTCTGGTACTCAGCGACATTCAAAACAGAACGTTGCCAATAAAATAATTTGAAAGCTGCAAGTTCTTTTGAAAAAAATGAATGAAAAATTGGCGTTTCTTCTGCGGCATAAAGTATTCTTGCGTCTTCAGATTTTTGAAGACGGATTAATTGAGATAATAAACTAGTTAAATAGGCTTCAAAATTATCTGCCGAATCTGTAAGCTTAATATAATTACAGGTAACTGAATCTCCTTTGTTCGAAAAAACAGAATCAATCGAAATTTTATAGTGCTTGCAAATTTTATAAGTTTCATCTAAACTTAATTCAGTTTCATTTCTTAATCTTCTGTACGCACTGTCATTGCTTATTTTTAGTAAATCTGCAATATCATCAACTAGCGATACATTTGCTGGAACAATTTGTTTTAAGTGTTTAATAAACACTTCCTGCATTTCGAATTCCGCTTTTTTATTTGCCATTTTATTGTATTTATTGCTAATAAATGTATTCATTATTTGCAAAAAATGCAAATATCGTTAAGTCTAGTATTGTTTTATGCAAAAACAGTGGTTTTATCCGCTCTTTATCACTCATTTTTGATTTTGTGCAACTCATTTTTAATCGAGTCTATTTGGCCGTTTCATTAGCCTGTTCCATCCACCTAATTTTGACCTATAATTTTAAACAACGTAATTATGAAAACATCAACCTTTAAAAAAGTATTTCATGTAGCAATAGTTTGTACGGTAATACTTACATCTACAATTATCACAAAAAATGTGATTAAAAACATTAAACACCTTTATGGTTTGGAATCAGCAGGAAATGGAGTAACCTGTTTTTTTGATATGATTCAATAATATCATCATCATGGAAAAGGTTAGACACCAACTATTTTTATTACTCATATATATAACACTAAAAAAATAATCGTATGATTTCAGTATATCAATTAAAACCAAAGTTTCAACAGTTATTAATTCCTGTTTTGGTTAAGTTACATGCTCAACAATTATCTGCAAATAAAATTACAATTGCTGCAATTATATGGTCAGCTATTTTAGGTGTATTATTGTTTTTTTCACCAGCTCATCCAGTTTTTTTAGTTCTGGTTGCATTTGGATTATTAGTTAGAATGGCTTTAAATGCTTTGGATGGCATGATGGCTCGTGCTTTTAATCAACAAAGTAAATTAGGCGAAGTATTAAACGAACTAGGTGATGTTGTATCTGATACATTTATTTTTTGCGGGTTATTTAGTTATTCATTTGTTAACCCAAACGTACTGTTTGTTGTAATTGTTCTTTCAATTATAAATGAGTTTGCTGGTGTGTTAGCAAAATTAATTTCAGGTATTCGTCGTTATGATGGGCCAATGGGAAAAAGTGATCGTGCTTTATTAATCGGAGTATGGTGTGTAAGTTATTTCATTTTTCCTGGAATTGGTTATTTATTTAATATCATATTCAGTTTAGCAATTCTTTTATTAATGGTATCTACTTATAAACGCGTATCAAATTCATTAAAATAAATTTTATGAAAAACATTTTAAATAATATCGATTCATCATTACTTTCATTTATACTAATTGTATTTTCAGTATTATCCTTTGCAAGTATTTTGTTTTTTGTTTGGGGAAAAATAAACCCACAAGCTAAACTTACCGAATTAAAAATGCGTGCAAAATCATGGTGGATAATGGCAACTGTGTTTTTGATAGCGACTGTTTTTAGTGCTAAAATATCTTATATCGCTTTTGCCTTATTATCCTTTGTAGCCTTAAGAGAATTATTTACAATTTTAAAATTGAGACAAGAGGATAGAGGGGCAATGTTGTTATGTTATTTAGCTATACCAATTCAATATTTTTTTACCTATCATGGCTATATGGTTGCAAGTTTGGTTTTTATACCTGTATTTATGTTTGTGGCTTTACCATTTCGTTTAGTTTTAGTTGGTCAAACTGATGGTATTATACAATCAATGGCTATTGTGCCTGCAGCATTAATGATTGCTTTATTTGGTTTAAGTCACCTTGGTTTATTATTATCAATACCAGGCGGAAGAGGACTTTTATTTTTCTTAGTCTTTATAACTGAAATGAATGATGTTTTTCAATTTGTTTGGGG
>JAYVIS010000106.1:0-11418 GCA_043769975.1 Bacteroidota bacterium | reverse complement strand
ATATCGAGTTTTCCAATACAAATTAAATAGCTTTCAAATTGGGTATTAACAGGCGTTATGGAATAGTTTCTTTCTTTCAAGGTATTACAAATTATTTGTAAATCACTATTTGGTAAATTTTTATGTAATTGAATAATCATGCTAGTTTTTTTTGATGTTAGTAATTTTATAGAACACAGATGTTACAGATGGTTATGATTAAATATGATTTTTTAATCCAATTTTATCTTAATAAATCAGCGTTATCAGCGTTCCAATTTTTTTATGTTAACTACGTTTGAAATAAAATTTGGAATATCAGTTTCTAAATCCTTTGAATTTGATAACAGATTCACAAAAGAAGACCCAATAATAGCACCTTGCGAGATGGCACATGCATCTTTAAACTCAGCAGCACCTTTAATTCCAAAGCCAATTAAAATCGGATTTTTTAACTTTAATGTTGTAATACTTTTTAATGAATCACTCAATTGGTTTTCTTTTATTTTAAAATTACCTGTTGTTGAATTTGATGAAACTAAATAAATAAAGCCTGAACTTTTTTCATCAATTAATTGTATTCGTTCTATAGGAGTTTCAGGACTAACAACAAATACAACATGAATATTATATTTATCGGCAAACGGTTTATGAAAAGTTTCATACTCGATTAACGGTAAATCAGGCAAAATAACACCGTCAATGCCTACTTCATAACATGATTTGTAAAAAGACTCAACACCATATTGCATCACTGAATTTAAATAGCCCATTAATAAAATTGGCAACTCTGTTATAGTTCTTAAAGTTTGCAATTGCTCAAATATGAGTTTCAATGTAAGTCCATTGTTTAAAGCAACCATACTACTTTGTTGAATTATTGGGCCATCCGCAATAGGATCAGAAAATGGAATCCCAATTTCTAACATATCAACTTTTGTCTTATTCAATATATTAATTATAGGCAACGTATCCATTAAATTTGGATAACCTGCCGTCAAAAAAATTGACAATATGTTTTCCCTTTTAGTTTTAAATAAAGCATTGATTCTATTTTCCATTGTTTTCATTAGTTAAATAATTAATAAATGTGTTTAAGTCTTTGTCGCCTCTACCCGAAAGATTAACAACAACCGTATCTGTTGTTTTAAACTTTAATTTTGATAAAGCCGCTAATGCATGTGCGCTCTCCAAAGCAGGAATAATTCCTTCTTTTTGAGTTAAGTTTACAACTGCAGCCATCGCTTCTTTATCTGTGACATGTAAATAGTTTGCTCGTTTTACATCATGTAAAAAAGAATGTACTGGACCAATACCAGGATAATCTAAACCTGCAGATAAACTATAAGGCTCCGTAATTTGACCATCCATTGTTTGCATCAAATACGTTTTACTTCCATGAATAATACCAGGTTTACCAATAGTTAATGTTGCTGCTGTATGCCCAGTTTCAATTCCTAAACCTGACGCTTCAACACCAATTAATTGAACTTCTTCATTTTCTAAATAATGATAAAAAGCACCAGCAGCATTACTTCCACCTCCAACACAGGCGATGATGTAATCAGGATTTTCTTTACCAACTTGCTTTAGTAATTGATTCTTCATTTCTTTACTTATTACAGATTGAAAACGCGCTACCATGTCAGGATATGGATGCGGACCTACAACTGATCCAATAATATAATGCGTAGTTTCTGTGTTATTTATCCAATCTCTAATGGCTTCATTAGTTGCATCTTTCAAAGTTTTACTACCGGATAATGCAGGAACAACCGTTGCGCCTAATAATTCCATACGAGCAACATTTGGCGCTTGTCTTTCAATGTCAATTTCTCCCATATAAATAATACATTCTAAACCCATCAAAGCACAAGCAGTTGCTGTAGCAACACCATGTTGCCCTGCTCCAGTTTCTGCAATTATTCTTTTTTTGCCTAACCGTTTTGCAACTAAAATTTGACCTAAAGCATTATTTATTTTATGAGCTCCTGTGTGATTTAAATCTTCGCGCTTTAAAAAAATAGTTGTATTGAATTGTTTTGATAAGTTTTTTGCTAAATATAATGGCGTTGGTCTGCCAACATAATTTTTAAGCAAATCATCAAATTCAATTTTAAAAGAATCACTCTCAATTATTTTTAAATAATTAGTTTTTAATTCCTCAACGTTATTAAATAATATTTCAGGAATATATGCTCCGCCATATTCACCGTAATAGCCATTTTCATTTACATTATATGTATTTAGTGTGTTCATGTTGTTTTAATTTAGTTATAAATGATTTTATTTTATTTGCGTCTTTTAGGCCAACTACTATTTCAAATTTTGAATTAAGATCAATCGCATAAAGTTGCTTATGATTTATTTTTAGTAATTCGTCTATTGAGAATTCACTTATTCCTCCGCTCAAAAAAAATGGAGTATTTAGTGTGTATTTTTCTAATAATTGCCAACTAAATGATTGTCCACTTCCTCCATAATCTTTACTAGCTGTATCAAACAAAAAATAATCAACATAAGGTTCAAAGTCTTCTAATATTGAAAAATCGAAAAGATCATGTATTTGAAATGCTTTGATTACTTTGACGTAAGGCTTTATTTCATCACAAAAAACAACAGATTCATCGCCATGTAGTTGAACAAAATCTAAATTATAATGTGCAATGCTGTTTATGATTGAATATGAATCTGAATTAACAAATACACCTACTTTTTTTATATGAGAAGGAATAGTTCTTATAAAATCAAAACTAATTTCATCATTAATATAACGCGGTGAATTTTTATAAAAAATAAATCCAACGAAATCAATTGGTAAATTAATTAATTCATTCATATTTGAAGGGTATTTTAAACCACACACTTTTATTTTCATTTTAGTAATTGAGTTAATTCTTTTTGTTTCAAAAGTTCGATAAATTCTTTACAGGCTAAGTGGGGATGAGGCTGTTTCATAAAATGACTTCCAATTAAAAAACCATTGTAACCAACTGCCTTTAACTTACCTATAGTTTCAATATCCTCAATTCCACTTTCTGAAACCTTTATCATATCTTTCGGAATTAATTCACACATATCAAACGATTGTTGAATATCAATTTTCATTGTTTCCAAATTTCTATTGTTAACACCAACCACATTTACTTTATCATATAGTTTCTCTAATTCACTTGGATGATGCAATTCTAACAACACCTCCAAGCCCAATTCATGGGCTTTATCTGTAAACAAACTAATTTCTTCTTTACTCAAAACTGCTGCAATTAATAGTATTGCATCTGCACCAATTGATTTTGATTCAATAATTTGGTATTCATTAATAATAAAATCTTTTCGCAGAATTGGACAAAAATTATATGTTCTGGCAATCGTCAAATCTTCTGACGATCCACCAAAAAAAGTTTTATCCGTTAAAATTGACAAAGCACTTGCTCCTGCTTGCATATAACCAATTGAGGTTTTTTCAACACTTAAGTATTTATTAATGACACCTGCTGAAGGCGATTGCTTTTTAAATTCAGCAATAATTCCACTCTTATCTTTCCTTAATAAATAAGTTGATAATGATACCGTTGGCGAATTAAAATAGGTCGATTGTTTTAATAATTCGATTGGATACAAGCTTTCTCGTTCTTTTATCTCACTCTTTTTATGATCAATTATTTTTTGTAAAGTATTCATGTTTAGTTATTAATTAATTGTTTAAATAAATTATATGCTGCTTTAGATTCAATTGTTTCATTACAAATTGAAATACATTCTTCAATTGTTTTTTTGGGATTATAACCAAACATAGCCATTGCACTATTTGCGACAACCACATTTTTTTGAGAGATCGTACTTTGATTTTGCAAAACATTCAAAAAGATAGTTGCATTATCTCTAATTGTTATTCCACCAAAAATGGATTCTTGCTCAAGCATCGAAAAACCTATGGATTCGGGAGTTATTATTTTTTCGGACGTATTCGAAATATATTTAAACGGTGATGTTAAACTCACTTCATCATAACCATCTAATGAATGAACAATGCTGTATTTAGAATTATCCAATTGAAACATATAGTTATAAAGTCTTGCTAGTTCTAATCCATAAACACCAATGTATTTAAATGTAATGTTTGCAGGATTTACCAAAGGGCCAAGCATATTAAAAAAAGTTTTCACTCCAAATTCTTTTCGTTGTGTGGCCACATTTTTTAATGCAGGATGAAATAATGGTGCATGTATAAAACAAACATTATGTTTATTAAGCTCATTATTTAATTCATCAGAATTAGTTTTGAATTGATATCCTAAATAATTTAAAATATCTGAAGAGCCCGAAACCGAAGATGAGCCGTAATTGCCATGCTTTGCAACAGGTATGCCAGAGGCTGCAATAACAAAGGCTGAAAGCGTTGAAATATTAAATGTATTTTTTTGGTCGCCACCAGTTCCACAAACATCCATTGCCTCTTTTTCTAGTTTAACAGGAAGACACATTTCTAGCAATGCTTTTCTAAATCCCATTAATTCATTAACGGTAATTGGTCTGGCAATATAAAAAGCCATAATGGCCGATATTTGCGAGTTGTTTAATTTGTTTTCGCAAATCGCTTGAAACAATTGATATGCTTCTGTTTCAGTCAAGCTATGCCCATGGCACAACAATTCAAATGATGATTTCATTTTTGTTTTTTTTAAAAATAATTAGAAAGAAAAAAGGGTAATGGAAAGAAAATTAAATTAGGCGCTAAGCCAATTTTTAATTAGAAATTCTCCTTGCTCAGAAAGAATAGATTCAGGATGAAACTGCACTCCACGAACATCATAAGTAGCGTGTTTTAGTGCCATAATATTTCCATCATCATCTAAAGCTGTTATTACCAATTCACTTGGCAATTTATTTGTATTTACTACCCATGAATGGTAACGGCCTACAATAAACGTTTTTGGACAGTTATTGAAAATAACATCATTAGCAATAACATGAATTGGAGTTGCTAAACCATGAAAAACAGTTTCCAAATTTAAGAGCGTTGCTCCAAAAGATTCACCAATTGCTTGAAGACCTAAACATACACCAAAAATAGATTTAGTTGAACCGTATCTTTTTATTAGTTCAGGCATAATACCTGCATCTTTTGGTAATCCAGGACCGGGTGATAACAAAATTTTATCGTATTGCTCTATTTCTTCAATAGAAATTTTATCATTTCTGATGACATCAAATTCGATATCACTGACCTTTTCAATTAAATGAACAAGGTTATAAGTGAAACTGTCGTAATTATCGAGTATTAATAATTTCATGGTTAATTAGAGATTGTAATGTTATTAAATTTTTCGGCTTGTTGTATCGCTTTTTTTAGGGCAAAAACTTTATTATTTATTTCTTGTAATTCGCTTTCTTCATTTGATGAAATAACAATACCTGCACCAGCTTGGTAGTAAAGCGTATTATCTTTACTCAAAAACGTTCGAATCATAATAGCATGATTTAATTGATTGTCATGGCTGATAAAACCTACACAGCCACCATAAAATTCGCGAGCCTCCACTTCATAGGTATTGATAAGTTGCATTGCCTTATATTTCGGAGCTCCTGATAACGTACCCGCTGGAAACGTTCCAAATAAAACTTCAAAAGGATGAAAAATAGCTTTTTTTAATCCAACCACTTTACTAACTAAATGAATCACATGTGAATAAAATTGAGGCTGTTTTGATATTTTCAAATCAACGTTGGTACAATATTTACTTAAATCATTTCTTGCTAAATCAACCAACATATTGTGCTCAGCAACTTCTTTTTTATCGTTTAATAATTCTTTTGCTTTTACTAAATCGAATTCATCATTTCCTGTTCGCTTATAGGTTCCGGCAATTGGATGAATTTCTACTGTATCATTTTTTATAACTAACTGCGCTTCGGGTGATGATCCAAATAATTTAAAATCTCCTAAATCAAAATAAAATAAATAAGGCGATGGATTAATATTTTTTAAAGCTCTATAAACATTAAAATCATCGCCTACAAATTGTTGAGAAAACCTTCGCGATAACACCAATTGAAAAACATCACCTTGCTGACAATGCTCTTTGGCTATTGAAACCAATTCTTTATAATCGCTATCAGTAATTGAAGTTTGAGTTTCACTAATCGTTGAAAAACTAAATTCATTGGTAGAACCAACTTTTATTTTCTCGCAAATTTCAGTCAGTTGATTGATAGAATCTTCTTCTGAATAATGATGACTAATGAGTGTTAAACTATTGGTATGATGATTAAACACTAATATAATCCCGTAAACATAATACAACAATTCCGGAATATCATTTTGTGCTTTAGTGCTATTTAACTTAATATCTTCAATATAATTAACAATGTCGTAGCTTGTGTAACCAAACAACCCAGCATAACAAAATGGAAGGGTTTGAGATTCAAATTCAAATTGGTTTTTGAATTCGATTAATTGATTTACTAATCCTGTTTCATTTACTAACCTATTTGTAGTTACACCATTTACGATTGATTTAAGGTTATTGTGATTTAATGTAATTGATGCTAAAGGGTTTAAACAGATATAGGAGTAATGCCCATCCTTACTATTATAATCAGAACTTTCTAATAATAAAGGATTTTGATAGTGATCTCTTAATGCCAAATATAAAGAAACTGGTGTTTTAGTATCTGCAAGCAGTTGATTAATGTGAGTATGTATTTTCATGTTGTAATTTTTAGATCGTAATTTTTTTAAAACAAAAAGCCCGCTGTTGTATGAACAGCGGGCTTTGGATATGCCTTATAAGTATATAATAAACTTAGCTATTCATGTGTTTACATGAAGGCCACCAAAATTTATTTACTAAAATATTTCTCATTTTCGATACAAATGTAAACTAACAATTTTAATTTCCAAATTATTTTTTTGTTTTTTATATTTTACTAATGGATATTATTTGCAAATACCTTAGACTTCCGCCAAAATTGAATAATATATGCGTTAGTGGTATTTTGTTTTTATTCTATTCAACAATTTCTTTTTCACTAAACGTCCTTGCATTGTACCATCACCATAACTTCCAATTTCATAATCATCAAAATTAAATGATATTGTATCTTGTTCAACATTAAAGTCTATATTTTTTATTTCACCAACGCAGATTCCGTCTCTGTTGATGGCTTTTGTAATTAGGTTACAATAATATGTTGTATCAGCTTTAGAGGATATTTTAAAGTAGTCCGAAAAAATAATTTTTTTATGTTTCTCATTATCGAAATTGTATGAATAATAAAAAGAAACTGGATGCGGAGCACCAGAATGGTAAAATGAAATGCCAAATAAATAACTTATTAATTTTTGATTTTTGAAAACAGAAATAGGGATTGCAGTAAATTCATTTGTTAAGGATGAAATAAATTCATCACCGTATTCTTTCCGCACTTCGTCAACATTTTTTATAAAGCCATCCTTTTGCCTTATTAACTCATTTTTTATACCAGTGTCAAGTGTAATTATGTTTGAAACAGGAAAGTATAATAAAAATTGGGTATTTCTTTGCTTGTCATAATGCTTAATCGAGTCCATTTTGATACCAAACGGAAATTTAGCATTAATTTTAATTCCTTCCGAAATTAATGAAGTGTCTACTGTGATTGAGTCTGATGGATTTTTGACTTGATTGTTACCAATTTCAGTTTGTTCTTGTCTACAAGAAAAAAAGAATAGAATTGAAAATATTGTTACCACAGACTTCATACACTTTCCTATAAACAACCAACTCTATTATATTCCAAAAACTAATTCCCTTCCATTAAACCTCTACCAGTTTTTTGAATTAAATTATCACGTTTTAAGTCTGCAATAATTTTATCTAAAATACCATTAATAAAGTTTTTACTGTTTGGTGTACTATACTCTTTCGAAATATCAATGTATTCGTTTAATGAAACTTTAACCGGAACATTATTAATATGCAAAAATTCGGTCATAGCCATTTTCATTAATAAAACATCCATTGATGCAATTCGGTCAAACTCCCAATTTTTTGTTTTTTCATCAATGAGTTTTTCGTATTCTTTATCACCATCAATTGTTTTTAAAAACAAAGTAGAAATAAATTTCTTATCATCTTCAGCATCTTTAAATAATGGAACTAATTTAAAGGTACCAGTAAAGTTTTCAAACGTACGAGACACCATAGAGAATGCACCAAATGTATCATCAGCCCAATGAATATTTTTTTCTTCAAATAAATGGTTTAACAAATCATGCTCGTATAAAAATTCAGTTGCAACAGAAATTAAAAATTGCTTATCTTCCTTTGCAGATGGCGTTTTTGAAGCCATGTAATCTTTATATAAATCGGTTGCTCTTAGTTCAGAAAATAATTTTCTAACTAAATCAAAATCACTTTGCCAAGATATTTTACGATTTAATACTTCTTTTTTAAGCTCCGAACTATTCGTCAGATTTTGCAAAAGAATATTTTCAATAAATCTTAAATTAGGATTTAAATCCTCTGCAGTAGGTAAACGTTTGTTTTTATTTTCTTCTAATACTAAATGCGCCGTGTGATGCATGTCAGTAAAAAGAACTAATACATAAATGTATAAATCGTAGATTTTATCTAAACTTTTAAAAAGTTCTTTTTCGAAAAGTAATGCATTAGGCTTATCTTGTTGATAGTACGAATACAAGATTTGCATTGTTTTTATTCGAAGGTAACGTCTGTTTAGCATAAAGAACGAGTTTTCAGTTATTAGTTTTTATTAAGTTAAATATTACAATACGGCATTAATTCTTGCGATGCTTTCAATACGAAGCTCAGCAATTTTGTTAGCAGCAGCGTAAGTAGGAATGTTTTGTGCTTTAGCCGTTTGAAATATATTCCAAGTTGTATCGTAAATTTTTTCAGCATGTGCCAAAGCACGTTCTCTGTTATAGCCTTCTAATTCATAATACACATTTATGATACCTCCAGCGTTTACAACAAAATCAGGTGCATAAATTATTCCCTTTTGCAACACTAATTCGCCATGTTTTTTCTCTTCGGCTAACTGATTATTTGCAGCACCACATATTATTTTACATTTTAATTTAGAAAGCGTATCATCATTTACGGTTGCACCCAAAGCACATGGCGCATAAATATCAATATCTAAATCAAACATTTTGCTTGCGTCAACAAATTCAGCTTTATAATTATCTACAGCCGATTTTATGCGAGCTTCACTAATATCATTGATAAAAACTTTAGCGCCTTCTTTTGTTAAATGCTCAACTAAATGCATACCAACATTTCCAATTCCTTGCACTAAAACTCTTTTTCCGCTTAAACTATCGCTTCCATAAGCTTCTTTAGCACTTGCTTTCATACTTACATAAACTCCGTAAGCAGTAACAGGAGAAGGGTCTCCACTGCCACCCATATTTTCGGGCAATCCGCTTACATGGTCAGTTTCCATCTTAATAATTTCCATGTCTCTGCTACTCATCGCAACATCTTCGGCAGTAATATATTTTCCACCTAAACTATTTACAAATTTCCCAAAACGACGTAATAAAGCCTCTGACTTTATTTTTGATGCATCACCTATGATTACTGCTTTTCCGCCACCAAGGTTTAAACCAGCAACCGAAGATTTATAAGTCATACCACGTGATAAACGCAAAACATCCGTTAATGCTTCTAATTCGTTATTGTAATTCCACATACGAGTACCACCTAAAGACGGCCCTAATACAGTGTTGTGAATCGCAATAATGGCTTTTAAGCCAGTTGCATTGTCATTACAAAAAAGAATTTGTTCATGATTGTACTGAAGCATTTGCCCTATCACAGGGTTTTGTGCTAAGCTAGTGTTTTCAATATTTTTGACTTCCATATTTGAAAATTTGAGAACGCTAAATTATGGTTATTTTAGTTATAAAATACTTTTTTAATTAAAATCATTGGTTAAATTTGGGTCGTGTTTTTAAAACGACTTTATATCTATTTATTTGTCTGTATTGCGTCAACTTTCTTGGCTCAAAATGGGATGAGTGGTTCTAAAAACTTTTATATTAAAGTTGCTCCAACATACGGTTACGTTTTTGAACATCGCAGTACTATTGGAAACTTGGTTGAAGGTTATGTGCCAGGGTTAGAACTTGATATTGTAAAGCCAACATACGGGAACAAAAAATGGCATAAGGAAAATAATATGCCAGAAGTTGGTTTAACGTTCAATTTTATAAATTTCTCAAACCCAAAGCTTTTAGGCTATTGTTTTGCTCTTTCTCCATTTATAGATATTCCACTTATAAAAAAACCTAAAAAAACACGACTTTATATGCGTGTTTGTTGGGGCGCATCTTATGTTACCAAACATTTTGATATTAATACAAACCAAAAAAACATTGCAATTGGTAGTGCCTTAAACACTTATGTGCAAATGAAATGGTTTTGGCATGTAAATGTTTCTGAAAAAATAAGACTAGAGCCAGGCTTTTCTTTTGCACACACATCAAACGGAAGAGCGGCAGTGCCAAACTTAGGTTTAAATATCGTTTCCTTAAATCTTGGTATTACTTACAAATTAAAAAATGATCCAGTTTATGCGCCTTTGCAAGATTCGGGTAGTTTGTGGGGAAGCAAGCATGAATTAGTAATATGGGACGCGGTTGGATTTAATGAACATGAACCACCAAACGGCCCCAAATACTTTGCAAATACCTTTGGAATAAATTATTATTATAACAAAAAAAACACTCACAAATTTGGCGCAGGGTTAGATGTAGCATACGATACCCAAAACGAATATCACTTAGAAACATCAAACAATCCTTCGAACGGATGGACAGATTTGCTACAATTAGGTGTTAAATTATGTTATGCATATAATATAGGAAGAGTAAGTTTACCAATAGAAATGGGCTATTATGCCATTTCTAAACCACAAGAAGATGGGCTAATTTTTCACAGAATTGGCATAAGATATTATTGTAAAAACGGAATAATGTATAACTTTACATTAAAATCTCATTGGGCGGTTGCTGCACATTTTGATTATGGCATTGGATATCGATTTAAATTAAAAAAGAAACAAAACATTGAAAGCTAGGTTCATATTTTTTATAGCTCTATTAATAGCTGGTTTTTCTTGTAAAAAAGAAAACATGTTTGATATTGTTAAAACCACCGGAAAAATAGTTATTCAAAAAAGAGAGATTACTGGATTTAATACTATTTATTTAGAAGATAAAATTGATATTTATATTACTCAAGACTCCATTTTTAAAGTTGAAGTAGAAGCTGGTTCAAATTTACAATCACTTATTAAAACTGAACTAGACGGAGAAACGCTTAAAGTCTATAATAATAATAGACAAAATTGGGTGAGAGGATATAAACATAGAATTAAAATATATATATCTGCACCCTATTTTAAACATATAGAAAATAATAG
>JAYVIS010000105.1:0-6034 GCA_043769975.1 Bacteroidota bacterium | reverse complement strand
AATAGAATTTTTATTTTCAGCTAACAAAGGTCAAGATTTTAATGACATTGGAAAAACAGCGTCTGGTGGCGAATTATCAAGATTAATGCTTTGTCTAAAATCATTATTAGCTGAACGCACTTTATTACCGACCATTGTGTTTGATGAAATTGACACGGGAGTTAGTGGTGATGTGGCAGATAAAATTGGAATTATACTTGAAAAAATGGGAAAATCACTTCAAGTGATTACAATAACTCATTTACCTCAAATGGCCAGTAAAGGCAAAAATCATTTATTCGTTTATAAAATTGATTCAAAAGAAAAAACAACATCACACATTAAGTCGTTAAACCATGAAGAACGGATTGATGAAATAGCAAAAATGTTAAGCTCTGGAAAACCAACTGAAATTGCTCTTAAAAACGCTAAGGAATTATTAAATGCTTAAACCTATTTATAAGAGTATTCCTTCTAGTTTTCGTTATTTGAATTGGGTTTTCACTTTAGGACTTAGTGTTTTTTTGTTTTATAGAATTTTATTTTATGTTATTTATAAACCAGAAGTATCTTCTGATTTTTCAATCATAGTTAAGTCATTCTTTTTCGGCCTTCGATTTGATAATGCTTTGTTTAGTTATGTGTTTTTTATGCCATTATTATTGTTCTTTATTAATGAACTCAATAATAATAAACTTAAACTGTTGAAATTAGTTTCTGTTTTATATATCGCAATTATATTTCTACTTTATCAATTTGTATATGCTGCCGATATCCCTTATTATAAGCAGTTTGGTAATCATTTAAATAAGAATGCACTTTTATGGAAAGATAATGCATCATTTGTTTTAGGCTTTATATTTGAAAATTTTTCTTATTGGGGTTTTTCAATTGTTTTTATTTTAACGGCAATTGTTTCAATTTATTTTTTATTAAAGTTTAACGCAAAACTTAATCAAGAAATGGAGCACTCAGCAAGGCCAAAAACAATGAATTTGGTATTTTGGTTTGTGATTTACGCAAGCGCTTTAGTTTTAGGTGCTCGAGGAACTATTTCCGAAAAAACTGCCATGCATGAAGGTTTCGCTATTATATCTTCAAATTCGTTTATTAATAACGTTTGTTTAAATCCAAATTATTGTTTTTTTAAATCGATCATTGATGCTGAAACTAATTCAGAATATCACATTCCTGAAAACATAAATGAAAGTTTTAATTTTACGCGTCATTACTTAAATATTCCTGGGCCTAATGCTAGAAATATTGAAAGGATCGATAGTTCAGAAAATAAAAAAGTAAAGCCGAATATCGTTTTAGTAATTATGGAAAGTATGTCTCTTTCCAAAATGGGGTATTATCAAAGTAAAAGTTTGACTCCAAATTTGCACGAACTAAATAAGGAATCTGTTTTTTTTAATCAATTTTTTTCCTCTGGTATTCATACCTACAATGGTTTATTTTCTATTACAACTGGTTTTCCTGGTTTGTATTCTGAACACGCTTTAAATAAATATACTAAAACAAATTTCGAAGGACTGGGAACACTTTTAAAAAAACAAGGTTATGAAACTTTTTTCGGTACCACGCACGATTCCCATTTTGATAATATGGAAGGTTTTTTTAGGTTGAATAATTTTGATAATATTATTAATCAAGCTAGTATGCCATCTAGTAAAGTCATTAGCACACTTGGTGTTCCCGATCATGTTTTGTTTGATGAGTTTATCACAACGGTTAATAATAGAAGTTCTAAATCTGCTTTTCTTGGTGTTTTAATGACATCAACCGACCACGGACCTTGGATTATTCCACAGGATATTAGTTTTAAGCCTAGTTCAAGAGATGAGCAAGAGCGTTGCACGCAATATGCTGATTGGGCTATTGGGCAATTTATGCAGAAAGTAAAGAAACAAACGTGGTATAATAATACAGTGTTTTTATTTGTAGCAGATCATGGTATTTCTAATGGTCCTTATGAAATGACTTTAACATTTAATCATGTGCCGTTAATTATTCATCAACCCACTATGTTTAAAGCAGACACAGTTTCATATCCATGTTTTCAGCCTGATGTTACTGCTACAATTATGGGAATTGTTGGAGGGCCTTTTAATAATAGAACTTTTGGAATTAATATTTTAAAACAACACCATCCATTCGTTGTTTTCTCGGCTGATGATAAATTGGCCTTAATAGATAGTAGTGGGTATTTCTATTATGAAACCTTAAGTAATAGTCAAAAATACCTTAGGCATTATAAAGATTTAGATACTTCAAATTATGTAAATAAAATGCCATTAAAAGCTGATAGTATGCATAAAAACATGATGCATGTTTTCAACACTGCTCAATATTTAATTAGAGAGAAGTATTATAATTAAAAAGAATTTGATTTTGCTTTAATTAATGTGCGTGAGCATCATGTGCTGGCGCCTGATGAGTTTCAACACTCTTTACCAAAGTGTCAACAGCAGTATGAGCAGCAGCTGTATCAACTTCAGCTTCAACAGCATGAGCTTCAGCTGCAACTTCGTGTCCACCATGTTCTGATGCACCTTTTTCACATTTCGATTCGCATTTTTCTTTCGAATCTTCACAACATCCGTGTTTTGGGTCACACGTACTTACTGCTAAAAAAATAAGTAAAACGGTTACAAATCCCATAATTAATGGAGTACGAAATTGAACTTTTTTAGGTTCGTTAGAATGATTGTGATCGTCGTGATGTGAGCTCATAAATTGTTGGTTTAAAATATCTGGCGTAAAAATAAATTAATTATTGAGTATATAAAACTATTGTACAATAATTTTTAAGTTTTGTTTTTGTAAAGGTGTAGTTAAGGTTAAAATATAAACTCCTTTTGGCAAATCAGAAACGTTTAATTGGTGTTGATTAACAATTTCGTTGTTTTTAGAAAACTGCTGTGTTAAAACAATTTTTCCTTGCAAATCTGTTAATGTGCCAGTTACCGTTTGGTTATTTTGGGGTATTATAACCGAAAATTGATTTGTTGTAGGATTAGGAAAAACGCTTAGCGCAATTTGCTGAGTTTGCTCGTTAATGCCAACAAAAGTCCTAACTACATCTCTATATCTGTATTGTGTAGGTGTAAAGTTTGTACCAATTAAAGTACCGATAATTTCAAAATAAGGTATTTTTTCTCCTAATGTTAGCCATTGGTATCTTCTCTCGTAATTTGGAAATCCAAATTTATTGAATGGTGATGGCAAGGCATTAATTTTAATGGTGTCAATCGAAAACTGAGTAGTAATAACTCTTAAGCAATTCGCTGTCCCATAAGGTGTAGTAATTGTTCCCCAGCCATCAGCTTGTGTTATTCTATAACCATGCTTTTTATAGGTAAATGGTATTAACGTACTGGTTGGGGTTGTTAAATTAAATGTTGTTGAATCTCTATCTAAATAATTTAATGGAAAATTATATAATTCATCATTATCAGTAAATGTAGCCCCAACCGGAATACTTGATAAAGTTAAGCCTAATCCTTCAGCATCAAAGGATGTAGTTGGCCCAATAACAGGGGTTTTGCGGTAATAACTATAAATGTTTTTAATAGTAATACTTGGAAATCCTAATGGTAAAGACGGTATTGGAACAGAGTCTAATGTTTTTTCTCCAAATTGTGGAGGTAAAAAATAAAAGAAATAAGGTGTTGATGTCGACGGTTGAAATTTTCGTATTGCTTGCCCTGTAGGAATAATTGTACTAAAATTCCAAATATAATTAGCGCCAGTTATTGTATAATTTCCAACGCTAGCTGGTTGTGCATTACTATAACGAATTGTATCGCCAGAAACTGGCATATTTGATACTGAAATAGAAATCTGAGATTTTACGGTTATTATTTGTAAAAAAAACAAGACTATGTAAAAATTATGTTTCATGTATTAGGAATTTAATTTAGGAACATTGAAATTATGATAGTCTTGTTTTAAAATTGAAATTATCCTTTCATATCCTGAATATCTAACATACCAATTGGTTTGCCATTTTCAGTTACTACGATTGTGTCAACATTTGTTTTCTTAAATAAAACACTAGCGTCATTTAATAATACATTTGCATCAATTGTAATTGGTTCTCTGTATTCTAAATCAGATAAGTTTTTAGTTAAAATATCTCTTCCTTTTTCTCCGATTAGTTTACGAAGACTACCATCAGTAAATACACCTTTAATGCTTCCATCAGCTTTTGTTACAGTAACTGCTCCAAATCCGAATTCAGTCATTTTTACAATAGCATCAGTTACAGATGTGCTTTCAACTACTAATGGGTTTGTTGCTTTAATTGCTTCTTTAACTCTAACCATCATTAAACGTGTATCCTGAATAAATTGATCAGTACCTAACGTAGTGAAGTTGTTTTCAGTTAATTGTTTAATGATTTTTAATGGAACTGTAATTGTGTGAACGCCAATGTTTATAGCGTTACGAACGTGTTCAGCATGACGTACAGAAGAGAACATGATTTTTGTATCATATCCGTAAACTTCAACAGCATCAACACATTGCTCTACTAATGTTAAAGCATCATGACCTTGATCTTGCAAACGACCAACTAACGGACACACATAAGTAGCGCCAGCTTGCATGGCCATATAAGCTTGTTGTAAAGTATATACTAAATGTACATTTACTAAATATCCTTTATCGCGTAACATTTTACAAGCTCTAACACCTTCTAATGAAACTGGAATTTTAAATACTGTTTTTTTAGGATCTAAACCTAAAGCTAACTGACGCTCAGCTTCTGCTAAAACCTCTTCTGCTGTATTTCCTAAAGCTTCAATTTGAAGCACAGGAACTATTTTACTTAATTTTACAATTGTACCATCAATATCAGTAATTCCTTCCTTTTGCATAAAGGTTGGAGTAGTTGTTAAGCCACTTAAAAATCCTAATTTAAAACCTTCTTCAATTTCTTTAAGGTTAGCTGAGTCTAAATATAATTCCATGTTTTTATTTTATTATTAAGTTTCAAATATAACCTATTTTTTTAATTATCTTAACCGCAATACTGTAAAGATTTTACACAACTAATGCCCTTAAATAGGTTCGTTTTTTAATCAATTGCGCTTACTCCAGGCAATGTGCCATTTTCTATATATTCTAACAACGCTCCACCGCCAGTACTAACATAGCTTACTTGACTTGCTAAATTGTATTTGTTTATAGCAGCAACACTGTCTCCACCACCAATAAGGCTGAAAGCGCCATTTTTTGTAGCCTCACAAATAGCAAAAGCAACTTCTTTAGTACCATTTTCAAAACTACTCATTTCAAAAACGCCCATTGGCCCGTTCCATAAAATGGTTTTAGAGTTTTTTATTACCTCCGAATATGTTTTTATGGTTTCTGTGCTAATATCTAAGCCCATCCAGCCATCAGGTATTTCAGTAATGTTGCAATGTTTGATATTAGCATCATTTGCAAAATTATCAGCAATTACGGCGTCAGTAGGTATATATAAGTTAACGCCTTTTGCTTTTGCTTTTACTAATAATTCCTTTGCTAATTCTAATTTATCGTCTTCACATAATGATTTGCCAATTGTTCCACCCATTGCTTTTACAAAGGTAAATGCCATACCGCCACCAATTAAAATATTATTGGCTTTATTCATCAATTGCTCAATAATTAAAATTTTATCACTCACTTTTGCTCCTCCAACAATAGCTGTAAATGGAGCTTCGGCGCCATTAATGACTTTATCAATACTTGCCACTTCGTTCGCCATTACATAACCTAAACATTTTGCATCTGGTTTAAAAAACTGTGCAATAACAGCAGTTGATGCGTGAGAACGGTGAGCGGTCCCAAAAGCATCATTTACGTATATGTCGCCATGTTTACTCAATTTTTCTGCAAACGCTATGTCGCCTTTTTCTTCTTCTTTGTAAAAGCGTAAATTTTCTAATAATAATATCTGCCCTGGTTTTAAATTTGAAGATAATTTAAAAGCTCCTTCGCTAATGCAATCATCAGCAAATTCTACAGGAAGTCCTAATAAATGACTAATAGTTTTAACTGTATG